>JAJRDC010000142.1 GCA_028678635.1 Methanomicrobiales archaeon | reverse complement strand
GACGCGATCAGGTACCCCCCGAGGGCCACGAAGAGGAGCAGCATCATCTGGAACTCGGGGGATGCCAGCAGGGATTCCATCGCATATGATGGGAATGGTGCCTACAAACGGTTTGCGGTGGTATCCGGCCGTGCCCTTGCCGCCGTACCGGCTCGAATCCATGGGGAGTAGGAGGCAGACTATTCCTGCGTCCCGCGGCTGTCCACGGGGGACCGCACCAGGGATTCCACGGGTCGGAACCTTCATGGAGCATGCCGCCAGACTGGACGCTGGGACTCCCATGATTATCCAGCCGTTCTTTGTGCCGGGCCTTGCCCACAGTTCCTACCTGGTGGCAGGGAACCGGACCTGTGCCGTTGTCGACCCGGAACGGGACATCAGCCGCTACCTCTCCACCGCCCGGGAGATGGGACTCCGGATCACCGATGTCCTCTCCACGCACCTGCACGCCGACTTTGTCTCGGGGCACCTGGATCTGGCAGATGCCACCGGTGCCCGGATCCATGCACCCCGGTCCGCGAACTGCGCGTTCCCGCATACTCCCCTTGCCGAGGGCGACCAGGTGGTACTGGAAGACATCCGGCTCTCGGTCCTCGAGACCGCGGGCCACACCCCCGAGCATATCTGCTACGTGGCCGCCGACCTGACCAGGGGAGAGGCACCCGCTGCCCTCTTCTCCGGCGATACGCTCTTTGTGGGAGACGTGGGCCGGCCGGACCTCTTCCCGGGGAAGGCAGCCGAGCTGGCCGGCTCTCTCTACGACAACCTCCACGGGAAGATCCTCACGCTTCCCCCCGGGTGCGAGGTCTACCCTGCCCATGGTGCAGGGTCCCTCTGCGGGCGGGCGATGGCGGCAAAAAGGTCCAGCACCATCGGGTACGAGATGAAATACAACTATGCCCTCCAGATCCGGGACCGGGAGGAGTTCATCCGGGCCCTCACCTCCGAAATGCCGGCTGCCCCGGACCACTTCTCCCGCTGCTCCGAGATCAACCGGGCCGGCCCCGCCCTCCTGCGGGACCTGCCCCGGCCGGTGCCCCTCGATCCCGCTGCCATGGCCGCCCGGAACGCCGGCGAGGTGCTGGTCCTGGACACGCGGAGCTACCAGGCATTCTCGGGGATGCACATCCCCGGGTGCTGGAACATGGACCTGGCAGGCAACTTCGCCACCTGGGCCGGCTGGGTCCTCCCGCCCGACCGCGAGATCCTGCTCGTCGTGGAGAACCGGGACCAGGCGGGGGAGGCGGCCCTCCAGCTCTACCGCGTCGGGTTCGACCGGGTCACCGGCTTCCTGGACGGGGGGATGCTCGCCTGGGGGACCGCGGGGCTGCCGTTCTCCACTGTCCCGGTCATCTCCGCCCAGAAGGCCCATGACCTGATCAGTGCCGAAAAAGCGGTGCTCCTGGACGTCCGGTCCATCGAGGAGTGGGAGAGCGGCCACGCGGAGGGATCGGTCCACGTCCCCTGGCACGACCTCCGGACCCGGCACGCGGAGCTGGATCCTTCCCGGCAGTACATCACCATGTGCAAGGGCGGCCCGCGGGGAAGCATTGCCGTGAGCATCCTGAAGATGCACGGGTTCGCCCGGGTGCAGAACCTGGGCGGGGGCTCCCGGGCGTACCAGCTGGCAGGGTTCATCACTGATCCGAAGGGTTAAATCCGGGGGCGTCCCTCAACCTCCCTGGAGCATGTGACTCATGTTGGAATACCTGGCCATGGCGTCATGGTCCCCTTACGTGGTGGGGGCAGGGATCGGGGTTCTCATCTGGACCACGTTCCTCCTCTCCGACCACCCCCTGGGATGCTCGACCGGCTACGCGAAGACCGCCGGGATGGTGGAGACCGCCGTCTCGCGGGAGAAGGCAGGCTCCATGCCCTACTACCGCCAGTTCGTCCCGGCGGTGGACTGGTGGGGCATGCTCCTCATCGGTCTCGTGATCGGGGCGTTCCTCTCGGCCACCCTCTCGGGCACCTTCTCGATCATCCTGGTACCGACGATGTTCGCAGCCGCGTTCGGGACCGGCTGGCCCCTCCGGTTGACCGTCGCCCTCGCCGGGGGGATCCTGCTAGGCTTGGGTGCCCGCTGGGCCGGCGGGTGCACCTCCGGCCACGGGATCTCGGGGACGCTCCAGCTCTCGCTGGCCAGCTGGGTGGCCGCCGCCTGCTTCTTTGCCGGCGGGATAGCGGTCGCGGGCCTGCTCTACGGGTCCCCGTACCTCTGAGGGTGGAACGATGACGCTGCAACAGATCCGGTCCAGTGCGCGGGCCCAGCTGGTGCTGGGGCTCGCCACCGGCATCGTCTTCGGTTTCCTCCTCCAGAAGGGCCAGGTCACGGAGTACCCGGTGATCCTGGGCCAGCTCCTCCTCACCGACTTCACCGTCGTGAAGGTGATGCTCACGGCGGTACTCGTCGGGATGATCGGCGTGTACGCCATGAAGGCCGCGGGGGCCGCCCGGCTCCACTGCCGGATGGGATCGGTGGGGGCCACAGTACTCGGCGGCCTGGTCTTCGGGGCAGGGTTTGCCGTCCTGGGCTACTGCCCCGGCACCGCCGCGGCCGCCGTCGGGGCGGGTGCCATGGACGCCCTGGTGGGCATGATCGGGATGGTCCTGGGGGCCGGTCTCTTTGCCCGGCTCTATCCCCGCCTGGACCGCACGGTCCTGAACCGGGGGAAGTTCCCGGCGGTGACGATCCCGGAGCTGCTCCACCTCCCGCCGTGGGTCGTGGTCATTGCCATGGTGATCCTGATCCCCGTCGTCTTCTACGTCCTCACAGTCCTCGGCTTCTAGGCGGGATCCCCCTCCCCTCCATCCCTCCAAAAATTTTCGCAGTTAAATAAAACCATAAATATGATTCTCACCCATGCAGGATCATCCAGCTGTGACCAGGTGATCGTATGAACCGGACCGGAGCCATCCTAGCCTGCTGCCTGATCTGCATGGCAGCAGTTATCATCCCGGGGTGCCTTACCTCCCCCTCAGGAACCCCTGTGACCCCCACACCTGAACCCACGACCGTCCCGACGGGAGACGGCGGCCAGCCATCCCCGGCAGTTGAAAGTGTGGTGGATGCGAACAACCGCTTCGCCCTGGACGCCTACCGCGAGCTCCACGGGAAACCGGGTAACCTGTTCTTCTCGCCGTTCTCCCTCTCGTCCGCCCTTGCCATCACGTACGAGGGGGCCCGGGGAACCACGGCGGACGAGATCCGGTCCGTGTTCCATTTCCCGGCAGACGATGCAACCCGGCGGGAAGGCTTCCGGGATCTCTCCCGGGGCATCAACCAGGGGAACGCCCGCTACCTTCTCTCCACGGCGAACAATCTCTGGGCAGAGAAGACCTACGCATTCCTTCCTGATTACATCAACACGGCGCAGGAGTACTACGGCGCCAGCGCCACCAACATGGATTTCAGGAACCAGCCGGAGCCCTCCCGTCAGACCATCAACCAGTGGGTGGAGGACCATACCAACAACCGGATCAGGGACCTGATCCCCCAGGGAGCGATCGATCCCATGACGCGGATGGTCATCACGAACGCCGTGTACTTCAAGGGCACCTGGGTGAAGCAGTTCGACGTCAACAAGACGAAGGAGGCTCCCTTCACCGTGACGCCCGGTACCACGGTCCCTGTCCAGATGATGGCGAGGACGGACGAGGAAGCGATCTTCAACTACACGGAGACCGACACCGTGCAGGTCCTCCGGATGCCCTATGCGGCAGGCGGCGGGAAGCAGCTCTCGATGCTCGTCATCCTCCCGAAGGGCAACGACCTCTCGGCGGTGGAGGATTCCCTCACCGTGGAGCAGCTCGATGACTGGAGACATTCCCTCGCGAGCCGGCGGGTGATGGTCTCCTTCCCGAAGTTCACGATGGAGACGAAGTACAGCCTCCCCGCCACGCTGTCAGCGATGGGAATGCCGACGGCGTTCACGACGGATGCGAACTTCTTTGGCATGGACGGCACCCGGAACCTGTTCATCGGGGACGTGATCCACCAGGCCTTCGTGGACGTGAACGAGGAGGGGACGGAGGCCGCCGCGGCAACGGCCGTCGTGATGAGGGTCACGGCCATCCGGGACGAACCTCCGGTCCCGGTCTTCCGTGCGGACCACCCGTTCCTGTTCCTGATCCAGGATGATGATACGGGGAACATACTCTTTATCGGAAGGGTGGCGGAGCCGGGGGGATGAGGTATCTTCATTCCCCCCCGTTTTTCGGAAAAAGGGCACTCGCTGGAGTATCCTGCTCACACCCTGAGAGTCACACGGGCGGGACCTCTTCATCCCTGTGTTTTCATCGGCTCCCGCCCGGCATAGGTCCGGTAAAGTCCAACTCCCACCGGGATCAGGAACGTCAGGGCATAGTAGAGGAAGACATTCGGCTGGTAATAGGATGTGGCCTGGAACAGCCGGACAATGAACAGGTAATCGAGCACGACGGCGATCAGGGTCCAGGCGATCCCGACCCCGACGTAATAGCAGAGGGGGAGAGTCCTCTCCCTGAACCACCACCAGGTGATGGCGATGGTGACCGGCGTGAAGATGGCGGTGAGGATCCAGCCCATGGTGGCCGAGTATGGCGTGAAGAAGAGCACCAGGGAGGAGAGGTACCCGATCAGCCAGAGGCCTGTACCCAGTCCCAGGGTATCCCTGATCCCCACGTTCACAGGGGAGTTCTTTGCCCTTCCCGATCTTATGCCTTCCGCCGGGCCACCTGCCCGTTCCCGTCCCCTGTGCCTGCGCATCTTCCGGGAAATCTTCACGTATCCCGGGATCCTATCCCTGCACGGGATGATTGGACCATGAACCTCTGCTACATCTTTCATTCGGAGACGGGGAATACGAGGGGAATCGCGGACCGGTGCCGTGCCGCCACGGGGGGAGATCGGATCGAGGTACAGGACCTCCAGCATTACAACAGGATCACCAAGTTCCTGATCGGAGGACGGCGGGCGGGGAAGGGTCTCCTCGATCCCATCGAGCCATCCACCATCGATGCCTCGAAGTACGACCTGGTGGTGATCGGTTCCCCCGTCTGGGGCGGGAAGCCCACCCCTGCCGTCAACGCCGCCATCCAGGCCCTGAAGGGATGGGAGGGGAAGAAAGCCGTCCTCTTCGTGACCTGCGGGGGATCGCCCGGGGAGAGCCTTGCCCTCATGCAGAAGGCGCTGGAAGGGCGGGGTGTCACCGTCACGGCCAGTGCGTCCTTCAGCCGGAAGGAGCTCCGTGACGAGGGCAGGGTGAATACCCTCATCGGGCAGATCACATCCAGCTGATCCGGGAGAGATGAGAAATTCTGCTCCATAAGGCGATGGCCCGGACAGAAGGGGGCCGTCACGGGGTGTCCCGGGACCGGGAGAGAGTCCCGGATCCTTCCCCTGTCACCGCACGGAAAGGGGGAAACGAATGAAGATAACCGTCATTCTCGCCCATCCCCGCCAGGGGAGTTACAACCACGCCATCGCAGGTGACGTCGTGTCCACCCTTCGCAGCTGCGGGCACCAGGTTACATTCCATGATCTGTACGCAGAACGGTTCGATCCCCTGCTCCCGCATCAGGAGATCCCCCTCGATGCATCCCTGCCCCCGCCCGTGGCAGAGCATTGCCGTGAGATCACCGCTGCGGACGGGATCGTGGTCGTGCACCCGAACTGGTGGGGGATGCCGCCGGCAATCCTGAAAGGCTGGATCGACCGTATCCTGCGTCCCGGAGTTGCGTACAGGTTTGCGGAAACAGATTCCGGCGAAGGGGTACCCCTCGGGCTGTTGAACGCACGGGCTCTTCTCGTCTTCAACACCTCCAACACGCCTGCACTGCGGGAGCAGGAGGTCTTCGGCGACCCGCTCGAGCGCATCTGGAAGGACTGCATTGCCTCCTTCTGCGGGGTTCCGCTCTTTTACCGGAGGATGTTCGGGGTCATTGTCACCAGCACGGAGGAACAGCGGAAGGAATGGCTGTCTGAAGTGCGGGAGCGGGTCCGGCTCACGTTCCCCCCGGATTCCTGAAACCGTTCCGGGCCCGGACCCCACGTCATTCTGAGAGTACTGGACATCCCCACACATCTGATCCGTCCTGGGAAATGGGTGTCATCCTCCCTGATCATCATGACCCGGTCGACTCCGTGCAGGATCATGGCCTGGCCGCCACCGCCGCCCTCTTACCGGCAAACTCCATATACCCCAACATACCAGCAATCCCCATGCGTGCGCCACTGAAAGGGTGGGCGGTTCTCACCATGCTCCTCCTGATCCTCCTCGCCTCCCTGGCCCTCTGCA
>JAJRDC010000215.1 GCA_028678635.1 Methanomicrobiales archaeon | reverse complement strand
TGAGAAGATACCCCCGGGCGGATTCGAACCGCCGTCACCGGCTCCAAAGGCCGGGATGATTGACCGCTACACTACGGGGGTGCCTGATCCTAAGGCGATGGGAGCATAATTCAAGATTTCCCTGAATCAGGGGCCGATGGCATGGTTCCCGGTCGCCGGACCGCGGGTTACTCCTTTATCTGCCCCCCTCCACCATCCTCTCCCATGGACCGGATCATCGACTGGAACGAGCTCTGGAAGCTCCACTTTGCAGCCTCACCGGATCGGGCCCGGCGGGACCGGGACCCCGGTGCTGCCTGGGACCGGCGGGCGGAGGCTTACGGCGCCGTCACCCGGAGCACGCTCCAGGTGGCAGAGCAGGAGGTGGGGTACATGGGCCTGCACTCCTCCGACACGGTGCTGGACATGGGTGCCGGCGACGGCCGCCTCACCGTCCCCATGGCCCGCCGCGTGGCCCATGTCACGGCACTTGATCCTTCTTCCGGGATGCTCCGGCGGCTGGAGGCCCGGATGGCAGAGGCCGGTCTCGCCAACTTCCGGACGATCCCTGCCCGGTGGGAGGACGTGGTGGTGGGCAGGGACGTGGAGATCCATGACGTGGCAGTGGCAGCCTACTCCCTGGGGTTCTACGACCTGGCCTCCGCCCTCCAGAAGCTGGATGCCGCAGCCCGCAGGGCGGTCTTCCTCTTCTGGCGGGCAGGCCCCTGGCGATCGGAAGAGGACCGGGTCCTGTACCATGCCGTCTTCGGAGAGGACGGGGAAGCCGCGGGGTACCCGGATTACCTCTTCATCGCGAACGTCCTCCACCAGATGGGCATCTGTGCCAGCATCCGCATCTATGATGCCGACTGGTCTGTTGCGTACTCCTCGCCGGACCAGGCGGGAGCCCAGTGGGCTCGGATGCATGATGCCCCGGATGATGCAAAGGAGGTGATCCGGGAGCATTTCGCCCGGATCCTGAAGCCTGACGGTGCCGGGGGATTCCTGCACACCGTGCACCGGCGGCAGGCGATGGTCTGGTGGGAGAAGGGCGGCTGATTCACGCGATCCTTCCCTCCCGCCCCCGACGGCGGGACGTGCCGTAGCCCGGATGGACCGGTTCCATATCCCATGATATTACGAACCGTTTCGTAGTTTAGGGAACCTCCATTATCTCCCGTGTCGAAATCCTGATTTATACGGGGATTTCGCCCCCCATAGAGGTTAAGACCATGATTCACCCGAAAATCGCGGCCTTCACGGCCCTTTGCCTGGTGGTACTGGCCATCGTGGCCGGTATCATCCTCATCTCACAGCAGCCGGAGGGTCCCGGGGAGACCGCCACAGGAACGTTCACGACCGCCGCCGAGGTAAAGGACTACCTGGAACGAATGCAGGCCCGGTATGGGCAGACCGGTATGTACCGGGAAATGGATGGGATCGCCATCCCAGCAGCAGCCATCTCCCAGGAATCGGGTGTTGCAGGGAAATCGTCGGATCTCCCCGCCCCTTCCATTTCAGGTACGGAGTATTCCACCACCAATATCCAGGTGGCGGGCGTGGACGAGGCGGATTTCGTGAAGAACGACGGCCGGTACCTCTATGTCATCTCCGGGAACGAACTGGTCATCATCGATGCGTACCCTGCCGAGAAGGCTAAGATCATCTCTGAGACCTCCCTCGCCGGCTCGCCGCAGGAGATGTTCCTGGACGGGGACCGGCTGGTGATCCTGACCACGTCCTGGGACGGGGGGCCGGTGTACGACGGAGCCGAGAAGATGGCGATGATGCCCCCACGGTACGGAGGCAGGAGTACGACCCATGCCCTCATCTACTCGCTGGCAGACCGATCCGATCCCGAACAGGTTCGGGACATCACCATCACCGGCGGTTACTACGATGCCCGGATGATCGACGGGTACGTGTACTCCATCACCAGTGAACCGGTGTACCTCCGGGATCCCATGCCCATGCCCGTCGTGAGAGCCGGGGAAACAATGATAAGCCCACCGATCCGGTACTTCGACATCCCTTCCTCTTCGTTCCAGTACTACACGGTCAGCGCGTTCCGGACCACGGGGAGTGCTGACCCGGCCGCCGAGACCTACCTGCTGGGGTACGGGACCACGCTCTACGTCTCCGGCGGGAACATGTACATCGCTTACCGGAGCACCTTCCCGGTCGCCTCCGCCGTCCGTGTCGATGGTCCTGTGATCCGGAACGAGGAGGACCTCACCCCCCGGGAGACCACCACCATTCACCGGATCGCCATCGGTGATGGGAAACTTCAGTACCAAGGGAAGGGATCAGTTCCCGGGCACCTGCTGAACCAGTTCTCCATGGATGAGTACGGCGGGAACCTGAGGGTGGCGACCACGGTGAGCGGCTGGTCGTCCCGGACCGGATCCAGCGACTCCAACGGCGTGTACGTGCTGTCAGGAAGGATGGAGACCATCGGGAATCTGGAGGGGCTGGCACCGGACGAGCGCATCTACGCGACCCGGTTCATCGGTGACCGGCTCTACATGGTAACCTTCAAGCGGATCGATCCCCTGTTTGTCATTGACCTCTCGGACCCCGCACGGCCGTCGGTCCTCGGGAAGCTGAAGATCCCCGGGTACTCGGACTACCTCCATCCCTATGACGGCACCCACCTGATCGGGATCGGGAAGGAGACCGAGACAAACGAGTGGGGCGGGGTATCCACCTCCGGGCTCAAGCTGGCGCTCTTTGATGTGTCAGATGTGGAGAACCCGAAGCAGGTGGAGGCGCTCGTCATCGGGGAGGCCGGCACCGACTCGGAGGCCCTCAGGGACCACAAGGCATTCCTCTTGGACAGGGAAAAGAATCTCCTCGCCATTCCGGTGAGCGAGAACACGGTGAAGGCCGTGGACGGGATTGCCCAAATGCCGTACTATCCCACCTCCTGGCAGGGGGCATACGTCTTTAGCGTGGACCCGGACGAAGGCTTCACCCTGAAGGGGAAGGTGCGGCACCTCGCCGGCGATGGAGCGGACGGGTACTGGTGGACCGGCGCCGTGATGCGGTCCCTGTACATCGACGACACCCTCTACACCATCTCACGGGACCTGGTGGTGGCGAGCGATCTCGCCGACATGTCAGAGCCTGTGGCTGAGATCACACTTCCCACTGGCCCCCAGATCCTCCGGTCCGACATGGTGGAATAGCGGACCCGGTGACATCCCCACCTCATCTCCCCGTTTTTCTTCCGGATTCCCCCCGTTGTCACACAGTACCGTCACCCCGCATGAGACAGGGAAAGGAGCCCCGGCAATCGTCAGGCTTCAGGCCAGAAAGGACCGGTGAAGTGGCCTTCCTCCGTCGGAAGATGGCACGATTTCCGTGGGGGCCGGGATACCCGCATCCGATATCGCAGCCGGTGGTTTATCCCGTCGGCTTACCACCGGTGCCCGAGAGGGGGAAGTACTCCCGGTACACCTTCTTCCGCTCGTCCAGGTCGGTATGCAGGTAGATCTCCGTAGTCTTCAGGGAGGAGTGGCCCAGGTTCTCCTGTACCACCCGCAGGTTGTGGGACCGGGTATAGAGCTCGCTCGCGTAACTGTGCCGGAGCTTGTGGGGGGTGATCCCCGGCGGGGCGTACTTCCGGAAGATCATCTGGACGGTCCGGGCTGAGATGGGCCGCCCGCCCTGGCCCGGGAAAAGGGGGCCGGTGGTCCTACCCTCCAGGTATCCCCGGAGTTCCTCCAGCGTTTCCCCGTCTATGAACACGATCCGGATCTTCCCCCCCTTCCCCTTCACCCGGATGGTGTGGGCAGAAAAGTCGATGTCCTCCAGAGTGATGCTGCAGAGCTCCGAGACCCGGACACCGGTGGCATAGATGACCCGGATCACCAGGCGGTCCCTCGCGTCGGGGATGGATGCCAGGAGCTCCAGCACCTGGCTGTGCTTCAGGTAGATGAGTTCCTTCTCCTTCATCCTGGGCCGTTCGATCCCCGGCATGGGATTCACCGCCACGACGTGCTGGGCCGTGAGGAACCGGTAGAAGGAGGAGATGGAGGAGATGATCCGGTGCATCGTGGAGGGGCGGTAGGTTCGCAGGGAGCTGAGGAAAGAGAGGAAGTCGGTGATGAGCATGGTGTCGGCCTCGACGGGAGTGTCCGTCCGGGCCGTTGCCATGTCCTTCCAGTAGAAGACCAGCTTGGAGGGTTCCGTGTGGCGCCGGAGCCAGAGGTAGTGGGCCAGCCGCTGGAGGACCTCCTCATAGCTGTCAATGGTTCTCTCGGAGTAGTTCCTCATCCTGAGGTAGTGGCGGTACCGTGGCAGCCACTCCGAGAAATAACCATTTTCCATCGTTGATTCTATTCAATCTCACATAAATTAAGGTTTTCGCAGAATAGCGATTCTGCGAAACCGGGGGATCCGGATGGGGAAGGGTATCCCCTTAGAATCCGGATCCCTGCCTGGAGGGGCCGGACCCGGGAAATCCCTGCCCGGCACTGGCATGATCCCGGTCGCCGGTCCCGATAAGGGTGTCATATCGGCCAGGCCACCCACAGTGAGAGATGCGGGGGGCTTCCCGTGAAGTGTCCGGCAAGGGGATGCTGCGCCCTCCTGTCCTGGAGCTGATGAGGGAGACGGTGCCGGCCGGCTCTTCGGCGGGTCCACCCGTGGGGGAATTCGCCTCTCCCGTTACGGATACTCTTTGCCTGGCACCACCTGGAGATTCCCTTTCTCGGCGCCAGATCTCATGCGAGGGCTCCCTATCGGGAATCTGATATTGGAGGAGGGTGGGGGAGGTGGATCTCCTCTCTCCGCAGCGGGCCGCTTTCCCGAGCGTTCTCCCCGACCGCAGGATTGGTGTCATATCCCCAGCATTTTCCAGCAATAGCGTCCTTCCGGAGAGGCAGGAAATGGCCCGGATTCCCGGACAGTGGGAAGCCTGGCCAGGATCAGGTGTCACCGGGGTTTGGCGGGAGGGATCCCCGAGCCCCACCGCGGCCTCCGCCGCTTCCGTAGAGCACGGGAACGCTCCCCTTCCTTTTCCTGTTGAAAATAACCCGCTCCATTCTCACAATGCGACACGAGCCTGGGCGGATCCTCTCGATATTGAATGAGGGTCGGATCGTGGATGGAGTACTCGGATGGAAAAGGACAATTGATCGGGGAACCGGTGGAAATATCGCCCTCACCATCCCGACCTCTTGCAGGCATGAGGGGAGCCCCTCCCCTCAAGGTATCCCCGAAAAGATTCCAGTGTATCCTTCCATTCTATAGAATGATGAAGCGTTCCGTTCTTTAGGGCCATTCCGCTGGGCCCAGGGCTGATGCCGGATGATACCCCGGGGAAGGGGATCCCTGGGCGTGACTTCCGCTGTTCCCCTGAGTGGAAGCGGGGAGTACGGCTGGTGGGCGGACCCATTCAGGCTGGATTCCCCGAGGAAATGATACTCCTGGACGACCCGCACCCGTCATCCTCCTGGTTCCCTCGACGGGAACCCCGGAGGAAAGTGACCCTGAATCGGGTGCAAGGGTCCCGGCTTCCGCCGGCATCCCGCCCTGCGGGGCTATGAGGGGACTGGGGGTGCCGGTTCCTCAAGGAACCATCCGGTCCAGAGCTGACGGTACCATTTCCCATGGAAGT
>JAJRDC010000265.1 GCA_028678635.1 Methanomicrobiales archaeon | reverse complement strand
CCCCGGGAGCTGTGGCGGCTTACCAACAACAAGCCCTGTTTCGGACCCTTCACCAAGTTCGTCCACCAGTACGAGACGGTCCGGTACGGCGGGGGGGCGCTCTCCCACGACGAGAGCGAGTCCCTGGTCCAGCTGTTCGGGGAGGTCAGCAGCGCACTCGAGAGTGGTTCCGATTAGGAAGATCATTCTCCTTGCCATCATCCTTGCCGGCCTCTCCTGCATCCCCCTCTACGTCCACCTCACCACGAGTGGCACCGATTATTCGCGGCTGAACTACAACTGGAATGGCACCTCCCTCTAGCTGGACCGTCTGCAGGATCAGGAAGCGATCATGATCACCGACCTCACGGCGATCCAGGGCCTCACCGGATCAAGGCTCCTCCTCATCGCACCCGACCGGACCTTCACACCGGAGGATCTGGGAACGCTCCGGTCCTACCTGGCTGCCGGTAATACCCTTGTCCTAGCCGATAAAACCGGGACAGGAAACCAGGTGCTCGCCGCCGTCGGGGTACAGGCCCGCATCCTCCCCGGAAACCTCTCCAGCCTGGACTTCTACCTCTGGCAACAGGAGTCCGGCCGCTTCCAGCCCTCATCGGTCATCGCATCCGTTACCCACACCGATCCCCTGACCCGGGGGGTCGACCTCCTCTACCTCAACGAGCCCGCGGCGGTGGAGGGGGGCGAGGTGCTGGCCGAGACCTCCCTCATGTCGTGGATGGACGAGAACGGTGACCGGCGCATCAGCGCAGGCGAGCCCCTGGGCAGCTACAGCGTTTTCACCCGGGAACGGGTGGGCGCCGGGACGGTCTACGTCCTCTCGGACCCGAGTATCTTCACGAATGGTATGGTAGAGCTCACGGGGGCCGAGAACAACACCCTGCTTCTCTCACACCTGGCCGATGCCCCTGTGCTTCTCGTGGACCAGTCCCATTCCGCGACCGGAGAGGAGGGGGTCCTCGTCCCCCTCCTCGCTGCCGCCCGGAGCACCCGTGCCGCGGCGGTCCTGATGGTAGGTATGATAAGCATGCTGGTTGCATACCTCTTTTACAGGCGCGTCCTCTAGGTGACTGCATGGAGACCCCTCCGACAGACGACATCCGGGACGACCTCTCCGTCGTATCCACCATGTACCAGCAGATCCTGGGCAAGATCGGCGAGTTCGTGGTGGGGAACGAGTCCATGATCGAGATGCTGATCATCGGCCTCCTGGCCGAGGGCCACGTGCTCATCGAAGGGGTTCCCGGTACCGCGAAGACGACCCTCGTGAAAGTGCTCTCCCACCTCTCGGGGTGCGAGTTCAAACGGGTCCAGTGTGCGGTGGACACGCAGCCGGCCGATATCCTGGGGATCCGGATCTTTGACCAGGAAAAGAGGGAGTTCCTGCTGAAGAAGGGACCCATCTTCTCCAACTTCACCCTGATCGACGAGATCAACCGCATCACCCCCAAGACCCAGTCGGCGTTCATCGAGGCCATGAGCGAACGCCAGGTGACCATCGACGGGATCACCTTCCCCCTGCCGGAACCCTTCTTCTGCATCGCCACCCAGAACCCCTTCGAGTACGAGGGCACCTTCCCCCTCATCGAGGCCCAGAAGGACCGGTTCATGATGAGTTACCAGCTGAACTACCTCTCCAAAGACGAGGAGATGGAGATCCTCCGACGGGAGGAGCGGGGGGAGCTGGACCTGGAGAAGTGGTTCCACAACCTGCAGCCCATCCTGGACAGCCAGCAGATTGCCCGCCTCATCCGGATCCTCCGCACGGTGTATGTGAGCGAGCCCATTCTCGAGTACATCCGGGACCTGGTGGTGGCCACCCGGTCCCACGGCGACGTGATGCTGGGGGCCAGCTCCCGGGCCTCCATCGGCCTCGTCCGGGGCGGGAGGGCCGTGGCCGCCATGAACAGCCGGACCTACGTGATCCCGGATGACATCAAGAAGCTCGTGCCCTGGGTGATGGAGCACCGCCTGGTGATGAAGCGGGAGAGCGACATGGGCGGGGTCACCGGCCGGCAGGTGCTGGAGGAGATCCTGCGCACGATTGAGGTGCCATAGGGCGTGCTTCCCACCCGGTGCGTCCAGGCAGTGCTGTTCCTCTCCCTCGCCCTTTCCGCCACTGCCCTGGTCGTGGGGAACCGGGCGATCCTGGCCGGTGCTGCCGCCATCCTTGTCTTCATCGGCTGGCGGGGGATCCTCTTCCAGCAGGAGTTCGCGAGGCTCATCCGGGAGGTCACCGTCTCCCGGGTGCCTGCCACCACCCTGGCCCGCCAGGGGAGCGAGATCAGCGTGGCCACCCGGGTGACCTGGGACCGGCCCCTGCCCTTCACCTGCACGGTGGAGGACCTGGTACCGCCGGGATCGATCGTAGATGCCGGCGAATCCGCCCAGGAAGTCCCGGCCGGAAGCGGGGGGGGCATCACCCTCCGGTACCGGATGCAGGTGCTCACCCATGGCACGATCCCGTTTGTAGGGATCCGTCTCACCGCCCGCGACCCGTTCTTCCGGAATGGGATCATGCTGGGGAAGGACACCTTCACCCGGCCCGAGCTGCACATCCACCCTGCCGGGTCCTTTACCGGCGAGGGTGGCGGGGTGGGATTCGGGGAGAGGGAGTCGGACCAGCTGCGGGGGCTCACCTCCCTCACGACCCGGTCCTTCCGCCTGTTCCAGGATGGCGACAGCCTGAAGGCGGTGGACTGGAAGCTCTCGGCCAAGCACGCGAAGCTCTATGTCCGGGAGTACGCAGGCCTCCTGGGGCAGCCCCCGGTCATTGTCATCGATCTCCCGGACCGGTCCATGGTGCTCGACACGCCGGGCTTCGAGCAGCTGCTGGG
>JAJRDC010000121.1 GCA_028678635.1 Methanomicrobiales archaeon | reverse complement strand
AGGTATAGACCATGGTGGAGAAACTGAAGGAACAGATCTACGTGATCCCGCTGGACGACGTGAAGCACACGCCCCGGTGGGAGCGGTCCAAGCGGTCGGTGAAGGCGGTCCGGGACTTCCTTGCGCAGCACATGAAGAGCGAGGACATCCGGCTGGATCCCGGCATCAGCAGGAAACTCTGGGAGCGGGGGGCCCACAAGCCCCCGGCGAAGATACGGGTCCGGGCCATGAAGTTCGAGGACGGCCAGGTCCAGGCCGAGATCGCCGAGGAGTGAGATGGGAAGCACCCTGGACTTTGCCGGGAATCCCTACATCGGGATCTTCACCCGGGTGATAGGGGACATCGCGATCGTGCCCCCCGCGGCCCCGGAGGCCTTCTCGCGGGCCCTCCGCCAGGAGCTGGCGGTGGACCTGGTGGAGACCACCATCCAGGGTTCCGAGATCGTGGGGGCACTCGCCACCGGCAACCGTCACGGGGTCGTGGTGAGCGGGCTTGCCGAGAAGTCCGAGATCGGGCGCATCGAGGAGGTCCGGGAGGTCATGCTCCTCTCCGAAGGTATGAACGCGGCAGGGAATATCATCCTGGCCAGTGACTCCTTTGCCGCGGTCCACCCGGACCTGCCGCTGGAAACGGCGGAGGAGATCGGGTCCTTTCTCCGGGTGCCGGTCCGCCGGCTCACCTTCGGGGGGATCAAGACCGTGGGCATGGCGGCGGTGGCCACGGACCGTGGGGTCGTGGTCCATGCCCGGTCCAGCCCGCAGGAGATCGCGAGGATGGAGGAGCTGGCAGCGGTCCCGGTGGGTGTCGGCTCAGTGAACATGGGCAGCGGCCTCGTGGGGAGCGGCCTCGTCGCCAACCGCCACGGGTACCTGGCAGGGACCGAGACCAGCGGGTTTGAGCTGGGGAGAATCGAGGAGATCTTTGGATTTGTGGGGTGATGCGACATGGTTGACCAGACATATACGGTGCAGGGAACGTTCTTTACGGGACAGAAGTGGCACCCGTACGAGAAGACAGTGACCGCGCCCAGCGAGAAGGTGGCGGTGGAGCGGATTTACGCGGTGCTGGGTTCCAAGCACCGGCTGAAGCGGCGCGAGATCACGGTCGAACAGGTGAAACCCGCGGCGGGTGACTCAGGTGGCGCAGGCGGATCCGCGTGAGCTCCAGGCGCTCCAGTTCTACCTGAACGAGTACGGCCAGCAGGCGGAGATCTTCACCCGGCAGCTGGAGCTGATCGAGCAGCGGAGGATCGAAGCCCTCGCCGCCATCGAGTCCATCAAGTCGCTGAACACCGACAAGGAGCCGGTGGTGCTCGTCCCCCTGGGCGGGGGCACCACGGTCCGGGCCAGGGTGGAGCACCCCGAGAGGGTCCTTGTGAACATCGGGGCCGACACGATCCTCTCGCGGACCCATGACGAGGCCGTCGCGTTCCTCCAGGACCGGATCACCGAGATGGAGGCCATGGAGAAGAAGGTGGCGGGGACCATCGACCAGCTCCGCGGGCAGATCAACGAGATCGCCCAGCGGATCGAGACTCTCTACGGCCAGTCCCCGCAGCCTCACGCCGGGTCGTAGGCCCATGTTTGAAGGCCTGAAGCAGAAGCTCCGGAGCGTCCAGGAAGCCTTCGGGAGCAGCCTTACGGCCGAGGAGCCCCCCTCATCCCTCCCCGCACTCCCGCAGAAGAAGGAAGAATCCCCGTCCCTTGCCCGGAAGGTGAAGGTCCTTGTCACCGAGGGCGAGCTTGTGGTGGGGGAGAAGGAGATCCAGGCGCCCCTCCAGGAGCTGGAGATGGTACTCCTCGAAAACGACGTGGCCCTCCCGGTGACGGACGAGATCCTCCGGGCCGTGCGGGAACGTCTCGTGGGAACCCACCGGCGGATCGGCCAGTCCCCGGACGCACTGGTCCGGAAAGCCCTCCGGGAGGCGCTCCTGCAGGTGCTGGGGAAGGGCTTTGACCTGCTGGAGTTCTGCAGGGGCCACGAAAAACCGGTCCGGATCCTTTTCACCGGCGTGAACGGCACCGGGAAGACCACCACCGTCGCAAAGGTGGGCCACTACCTGAAGGAGCATGGCTGCTCGGTGGTCATCGCCTCCGGGGACACCTTCCGTGCCGGCGCCCTCACCCAGCTCGGCACCCACGCGGAACGGCTGGGGATCAAGGTGATCCAGCACCAGCAGGGCGGTGACCCCTCCGCCGTCCTCTACGATGCGGTGGAATACGCGGGGGCCCATGGGATGGACGTGGTGCTGGCCGACTCTGCCGGGCGGTTCCACAACCGGGTGAACCTGATGAACCAGCTGGAGAAGATGAAGCGGGTGATGCAGCCGGACCTGGTCGTGTATGTGGACGAGGCCGTGGCAGGGAACGACGCCGTCATCCGTGCCCAGGAGTTCGCGGAGCTCGTGGGGACCGATGCCGTGATCCTGACAAAGGCGGACATGGACTCCCGGGGCGGGGCGGCGGTCTCGGTGGCCCATACCGTGGGAAAACCCATCATCTTCCTGGGGACGGGGCAGGGGTACGGCGACATCGTGCCCTTCCTGCCAGAACAGGTGGTCGCCGATCTGGTAGGGGAGTGATCTGATGGTGCTGGACAAGCTGGGAGCATCTCTGAAGGACGCGCTGAAGAAACTTGCCGGTAAGACCGTGGTGGACCGGGCGGCGGTGGAGGAGCTGATCCGGGACCTGCAGCGGGCGCTCCTTGCCGCCGACGTGAACGTCCGCCTGGTGAAGGGGCTCTCGGAGGCCATCCGGACCCGCTCGGTGGAGGAACAGCCGCCGAAGGGGATGTCGGTCCGGGAGCACGTGCTCCGGATCGTGTACCAGGAGCTGATCCGGCTGATGGGGGCATCCTCGGAGGTCGCGCTCCAGCCCCAGCGGATCCTCCTCGCCGGCCTCCAGGGGAGCGGGAAGACCACCACCACAGCGAAACTGGCCCGGTTCTTCCAGCGCAAGGGCCTGAAGGTGGCGGTCATCTGCGCCGACACCTTCCGGCCCGGGGCCTACGACCAGCTCTTTACCCTCTGCCGCCAGGTTGGCGTCACCTGTTACGGCGAACCCGGCCAGGAAGACGCGGTGGCCATCGTCGAGAGGGGCCTGGCCTCGCTCCCGGAGAGCGAGGTGGTGATCATCGACACCCAGGGCCGCCACGCCCTGGAGAGGGTCCTGATCGACGAGATCATCCGGATCAACCGGATGAGCAGGGCGGATCACCGGTGGCTGGTGATGGACGCGGCTCTCGGCCAGCAGGCCAGCGAGCAGGCGAAGCGGTTCCACGAGGCCATCGGGATCGACGGCGTCATCATCACCAAGATGGACGGCACGGCGAAGGGCGGCGGCGCCCTCTCCGCCGTCTCCGAGACGCAGAGCGGTATCGTCTTCATCGGGGCCGGCGAGACTGTCGAGGACCTGGAACGCTTCGATGCCGACAGCTTCATCTCCCGGCTGCTGGGGATGGGGGACCTGAAATCCCTGGCCGAGCGGGCAGAGGAAGCCATCAGCGAAGAGGACGTGGACGTGAACGCCCTCATGCGGGGGAAGTTCACCCTCCGGGACATGTACAGGCAGCTGGAGGCCATCAACCGGATGGGCCCCCTCAAGCAGATCATGTCCATGCTCCCCCTGGGATCCCTGGAGGTCCCCTCGGACGCCATCGACGTCACCAGCACGAAGATGGCCCGCTACCGGGTGATCATGGACTCCATGACCCCGCTCGAGCTGGACGACCCGAACCTGATCAGCGGATCCCGGATCCACCGCATCGCCCGCGGAGCCGGCGCTTCCCCCGAGGATGTCCGGGAGCTCCTGAAGTACTACCGGATGATGCAGCGGGCCCTGAAAGGGATGCGGGGCGGCAAGTTCAACGTCCAGCGGATGATGAAGCGCTTCTCAGGGATGCAGTGAGATGAGGACGTTTGCGGTGGTGGGCCACCTGGCCAGGACCGACGGCACGTTTTCGCTGGAGGACCTGCCCGGGTCCGCAGGCAGGATGGACCTCCTCTGCCGGTGCGTCCGGGCCTCCCTCTTCCTCTCCCACGGTCTCCGCAGGGACGCGGAGTGCCGCCTGCTGCTCCTGGGGCCACCGGATCCGCCGCGGATCGTGCGGTTCGTGGGTGATCGCATCCGGTCCCTCTCACCGGACGAGCGGTCGGCAGGGTCCCTGATCAAAAAAGCCCTTACCATCCCTGCCGGTGACCAGTACCGGGAATCCACCCCCGGCGTGGAGGTGCGGAGGGGAAGCCTGCAGGATCTCCTGGAGGGCGGCCCCTGGGCGGTGCTGGACGAGCGGGGGAGTGACCTCCGGAAGGAGGAGCATCCCCCGGCGTGCTTCCTCCTCTCGGACCACCGGGACTTCACGCCGGAAGAAGAGGCCATCCTCTCCGGCCTCCCCCGATGCTCGGTGGGGCCCCGGGCCCTCCATGCCGATGACGCCATTACCCTCGTGCAGAACGAGCGGGACCGGCGGGAGGCGGGATGGAGCTAGCCGAACAGGTGGAGAAGATCCTGGCCTACGGCAGGATCTGCGACCACTGCCTGGGGAGGTTCTTTGGGAAACGCTCCCACGGTCTCTCCAATGCCGAACGGGGCCGGGCGCTCCGTATCGCCCGTGAGATCGCCCTCCACCTGCCCCACGAGGAGGTGGAGGAGGGGTGCTGGATCTGCCAGGACGTCTTCCGTGAGGTGGATGCCTGGGCGGATCGGGTGGTCCGGGCCCTGGAGTACATCGAGCACCGCACCTTCCTGATCGGCACACGGGTCCCGCCCCTCTCCGCCGAGAGCGAGGAGATGGTCTGGTCGGACCTGGGGCTTACCGGCCCCGAGCCCCTAAAGTCGGAAATGAACCGGGAGGTGGGGAAAACGGTGTCGGCCCGGACGGGAAAGGAGGTGGAGTTCACCCACCCGGACGTGGTGGTGATCCTGGACCTGCCCCGGGGAGACGTGGAGGTGGAGGTGACGCCGGTCTTCTTCACGGGGAGGTACACGAAGCAGGAACGGGGCATCCCCCAGACCCGCTGGTACTGCCGGGTCTGCCATGGGAAGGGGTGCGAGCGGTGCCACGGCACCGGCAAGATGTACCCCACGTCGGTGGAGGAACTGATCGCCGGGCCTGTCGTCGCCGCCTTCGGTGCCGCCGACGCCATCCTGCATGCCTCGGGGAGGGAGGACATCGATGCCCGGATGCTCGGAACCGGGAGGCCCTTTGTCATGGAGGTGGTGGGTCCCCGGCGCCGCTCGGTGGACCTGGCCCTGCTGGAAGGGGAGATCAACCGCGCGGCCGCGGGGCGCGTGGGGGTGCTGCTCACGTCGTGGACGGGCCGCCACCGGGTGGAAACCCTTAAATCAGACAAGGCATATAAGACATACAGGATCGCGGTAGAGGTGGACGGAGGCGTCCGCCCCGACGAACTGCAGTCCGCCCTGGACCGGCTCAGGGGCGCGGTAATCCACCAGCGCACCCCGCAGCGGGTGGTCCACCGGCGGGCGGACAGGATACGGGATCGCCGTGTCATCGATATCGGGATGCTCGGGCCTGCCGGTGATGGTGTTTCCATCGAAGTCATCGGGGAAGCGGGCCTGTACGTGAAGGAGCTCATCTCGGGTGACAACGGCCGGACGGAACCCAGCCTGGCAGGGATCCTGGGGCGGCCCGCACGGGTGACGAGCCTCGATGTCGTGAAGGTGGAAGAGAGGGGAGAGAGAGATGCCGCATCATCACGGACCACGGAAAAAGACACGCAGTAAGCTGAAGAAGGGACTCCGCCGCCGGGGCTTGCCCCCCGTAACCTCGGTGATCCAGAAGTTCGAGGTGGGCCAGCGGGTCCACATCGTCTGCGAGCCCAGCGTGCACAAGGGCATGCCGCACCGCCGGTTCCACGGGAAGACCGGTACGATCATCGGGCAGCGGGGCTACGCCTGGCTCCTCCAGGTGACGGACGGGGACGCGACGAAGGTCGTCATCGCGAGACCGCAACATCTAAAGGCCCAGAAGTGAACACCGGGGTGGTGATGGCATGCGGGTGAAGGCGGTGCTGGGCGAGGAGAGGATCACCCTCTCGGAGCTGAAGGAAGCCCTGACCCAGGTGGAGGGCGAGCGGAGGGAGCAGGGGACCGAGATGTCATACGAGCTCCGGCGATCCATCGACCACGTGAACCACCTGGCAAAGATCCCGGGGGAGAAGTCCCGGGCGCTGGTCGAGGAACTCCTGAAGATGGAGAAGATGAAGCCCGACATCGCGTACCGCATCGCCAACATCCTGCCCAGGACCCGGGACGAGCTCCGGGCCATCTACGCGAAGGAGCGGTTCACCCTGACCGGCGACGAGCTGGACGGGATCCTCTCCCTCGTGGCGGCACATCTCTAGAGGAGGGATCATGAGAGCCGAGAAGAAGGAGATCTACGCAGTAGTGCTGGATATCCTTCAGAAGGGGCATGCCGATGAT
>JAJRDC010000268.1 GCA_028678635.1 Methanomicrobiales archaeon | reverse complement strand
GGGAGTCCGGGGGCAGAGGGGCGCCTCGGGGTCGTAGGGGATCTGCTGGATGAAGTTCGCGATCAGTTCCAGGTACTCGTCGTCGTTGAGCCCCTCCGTGCGCCGGATCCGGGAGAGTTCCTCGAGGAGGGAGGTATACATCTCCTGTTCCGATGCGGCCGTGAACCTGCCCAGGTAGTAGGCGGAGACCAGCCCCTCGTTTCCCGCCATCCACCGTTCCATCGGGCAGTGCTCCCTGGCGGCATGTGTGGTGACAGCTGCAGGCGGGTCAACCGTGACGGACAGGTTGTAGGTTTTTTTCCCTGACAGGAAGGAGAAATTCCTGACGATCGGGGGTTCTCTCGTGGAGGATGCCACCATGGTAGTGGTGGGGGGAAGGGAGACCGTCATCTCGACAATCACGAGGGGGTTCACCATCGTGACGTTTGCCGGTGCCTCCTCCGGAAGCGGCTGGGAGGGATCCGGCGCAGGCGTGCGGAGGATGTCCTCTCCGGGGAGCATGCACCCGCAGGCAAACGTGGAGACCAGGAGGAAGATCAGGATTCCAGGAAGGAGGAGAGGGGAGGGCCGGACGTCTCGTCCCATGGATGTCCTGTACCGGAGGTGGTCCGGGTGGGAGGATAAAACATGTCCAGTGTGCACTGAACCGGACGACCATGGATGGCTGATGACAGGGAGGCCGCGCGATGCCCATCCCGCCACCGCGGCAGGGGCCATGGTGGATGCCGGTTTCCGTCCTCCCTGCCCCCGGATCCCCGCCAGGTACGAAAAATAAGTAAATATTTCATATTGATGTAAAATTCAAATAATGAACATTTTCGAAGAAAGATACCTTTTTGCGTTAACTCAAACCGAAGCATTTATAAATAAAGTCGGATGAGGAGCAGCTGGAACGGGGACCGGGCAATGCAGGTCCCCTTCCAGCATCTCATGGGTTCACGCCCAGAGAAGCGAAACAATACCCACCTGAAACACTCCAGGGCAGCAGGTACAGCCAATACCCCCAGGAAACGAGGGATCCACACCCCGGAAACGGCGGCATAGGGGTCCGGTGAAGGTGACGGGGCCCGGACTCCGGGAAATGCCATGGGGATCCCGAGTACCACAGTACACGCATCGCTGGATACAGCCGGGCGGATTAACAACCAGGATGAGAGACCCGCCCTCCCCTCCCAGGATAAGAACATTCTCACCTTTTTGGGACCGTGAACACGGTACCGTATCGTGAACAGGATTGCACCGACCCCGGGCACCCATTCGTGCAATCGGCCGGGGCAGAAAAAGGAGGAAAAAGAACATGAAGCGTTTGATGATCTACGGCGTGGCCGTCGCGGTCCTGCTGCTGGTTATCCCGGCAGCGGTTATTGCGGTCCCGACCGACGTAAAAGTATTCCTGCACAGCAATAACGTGGAATTGGAGCGCAACATCCTCGGTCCCTATTACATCGATGTGTACCAATCGGGGACAAACGTGTGGCTGGGGAGGTTCCACAGCGGAATGACGATCATGGTCAATGATCCCACTGACATCTACTACATCGCCTACACAGGTCCTAACATCAAAGGACCCCAATCCGCCTCGATCACGATTGGTGACGGAGTGACAGAGCTGACCGTGGCATATGCTACGATGGATGTGAACCTCCACAATGGTGGAGACCCGCTTGGTAGTCCCACGTATTACCTCCAGATCCAGGCCCCCATCGGTAAAAAGGTCAATGGCGATGAGATCTACGTCCCTGTCGATTCTACCTTCACGTACAAGGCCTGTACCCTGAACACATGTGGGACACTGGAGACTGGGACCGGTGGTTTCTGGGCGCTCGATTACGAGTTTACCAAGGTTACTGTCAATCTCTACAACGGTAATACCGTGCTCGACCTCCCGGACTACTTCCTTACTATCGTAGATATGGGGAAGATGGGAACGGGCCAGTTCTTCTTTGCCCCGGAGGGTTCAGTCCTTTCCTTCAAGGCCTCGACGGTGACCCCCTTCGGTTCCGTCATCGGTCCGCAAACCCCGGCAACCATCGGGCCAGCCCCTGACCAGACCCTCGATTACCAGTACGCAACCGTTGAGGTCCACCTCTACGACGAAGCGGGTGACCTCTCATTGCCGTATGCTCTGGCAGTCACTAACATGGGGAAGTTTGTGAATGGCGATAAGTTCCATGTTCCGCCGGGGGCAGTCATCAGCTATCAAGCCGTGGCGAACACCCTCATCGGCACGCTCCAGTCAAAATCCTTTGGTCCCGGTGACACCACTCTCGACGTCGAGTATGCGACCGTGGAGGTCCAGCTGTATGGCGACACGGATGAACTCTGGACCGAAACCATCTGGTTCCTGGAGATACCTGCTCTCAATGAGTTCCCCGGACACCAGCAAACATTCACCGTCCCAGCCGGCGCCGAATTCTGGTACCGCGCCCGGACCAATTCCATCTCAGGCCCGTTGATCAAGACGTCCTTTGGCCGAGGCAGATCCATACTCCGATATGATTACGCGAAGGTGACGTTCCTCTTCGACTTTGTCGGCGGCAGGTGTCCCATGCAGACCCAGGTGACAGGGATTGCAGGCACCATCGCCAACGGCAAGTGGGTGTATGTACCGACAGAGACGGACATCTCCTTCAGGGCCGATGTCTGTGGTGGGCTTTCCGGCATGCAGACAGATCAATTCGATGCGGGCGCAGGGACAGTCACCTGGTCCATGACCTTCAACTACGCCTAGCCGTGAACCGCGGTAATGGGCATTACCGGCCTCACCCGTGGATTCGGCATGAACCCCGGCGGTGACCGGACCATCCCCTTCTTTTCCTGGTGCATCCTGCCTTCGGTCCTGAAGGCCCGAATTCCTAAATAGGCAGGAAACGTATCTGTCATCCGTGATCTGGGCTCTCTTTGCCCTTGTCGGAGCCGTCGCCGATGCCGGTTACTATGCCCTGGTGAAGCGTTCCCTGGGCCGCACCGACCCGTATGCGCTCGCTGCCGGTACCTTCC
>JAJRDC010000043.1 GCA_028678635.1 Methanomicrobiales archaeon | reverse complement strand
GTGTACACGACCACCGGATCCTCCATCGCCGTGAAGGACGTGATCACCACCCTGATGAGCTGCGGGAACGTCCTGGATACCCAGGAGAACGCCTTCCTGATGATCCTCGGGGATGTCACGTCGTTCGAGAACACGGGGACCGGGCTTACGCTGACCACCCCCTCCACGCCGCCCGGCAAGCTGGCCTTCAAGGCAGGGACCCACTTGGCAACCCCGGTCACCTCCGCCCTGGTCGGGAACTGGGGCCTCACCGGCATGACCAAGAACGGCGCCGCCATCACGCTCGTGTCAGGGATCCAGCCCACGGCGCTCTTCACGGCTGAGGGAGCGGTCTCCGGGATGGCCAGCTGCAACCAGTACTCGGGAAGTTATGTGCTCTCCGGGACCCAGGCTATCGCCATCGGGCCCCTGGCCACCACCCGGATGATGTGCGCCGATGACGTCATGAGACAGGAGACCGACTACCTGGGGATTCTCCAGAATGCGGCCACCTGGGAGGTTTCGGGGACCGGTACCCTGAAGATCACCGATAGCACCTCCAGCAAGAACACGCTCACGTACAGCAAGATCGCGGCGTGATTCCGACCCGGTGAGGTGAACCCGGATCGCGGCTCAGGCCGGGTCCGGATCTCACCTTTTCTCCAATCCCCATCCCGGTCCCCCTCTTGTTCACCCCATCCTCCCTGCCAGCCATCCAACACGGAGCCCTGTTCTGCAGGTAGTGGTCGCACTGGGCCGACATCGGTCACCCGTCCGGGCAGAGGACCGGAAATCCCGAAGGATGATGCGAGGATGCCTGCTTACAAAAAGGAAATGGTGATATAGAAACAACTGGAAGTACATTCCCATGCCTCGTTCAAAGTGGATGTACCTGGCCTACATCACTCAGTTCCTGGTTTTCCTGAACGTGCTCTACACCATTACCCGTGGAGCCTGGAGTGAGCTTCCGACTGCTCTTGGCCTGTTCATCATCTCGCTGCTCCCGTACCTGTTTACCTGGAAGACAAAGATCACCTTCCCGTGGTTTGTCTACTTCCTGATATCGCTCGCGTTCCTGATCCACCTGTCAGGATATGTCCGGGGGAGGTACCTCGACTTCGTGAACTGGGATGTCCTGGCCCACACGGTCTCAGGATCCATGCTGGCCCTCGTGGGGTTCATTGCGATCCTCTTCATTGACCGCATGTGGAAGCTGAACCTGAATGCCAAGTTCATGGCGATCGTTGTTCTCCTCATTGGCCTGGCCGGTGAGTACTGCTGGGAGATCTTCGAGTTCATTATCGACCAGACCATTGGGGGATCCCTCGCCGGCCCCATGCAGGCAGACAACACCGATACCATGATGGACATGATCTTTGTCCTGATCCCGTCGGTCATCATCGCAATCGCCAGCTGGTACTACATCAGCAAGAACGGGAAGGAGAAGATCATGGAGGACATGATGAAGGAGAGTACCTATAAAATCTAATCCTTTTTCGAGCCCATTCACAGTCCCGGTTTTTTCAAAGATCCGATAGCCATAAGAGATCTGGAAAAGATGCTTCTGGCATGCCGCGAACCCGGGTGTACCTGGCCCTCATCTTCCAGGGCCTCATCGCCCTGGACATGGTATATGCGTTCTTCATCGGCAGCTACCACGCGGGCTTCACCGCTCTTCTCATGTTCATCCTTACTCTTGTCCCCTACTGGGTGGCCCACAGGATGGATGTGCAGTTCCCCTGGTTTGTCTTCTTCCTGATCGCGATGGCCCTGTGGTTCCACACCGCCGGCTACGTCCAGGGGTTTTATACGACGTACTACCCGTACTACGACAAGGTGGCCCACTTTGTCACCGGCATCGCGGTGGCGCTCCTCGGGTTCCTCGGGGTTATCTTCATTGACCGGTACTGGAAGATGAACTTGCGGCCCCACTTCATCGCCGGCTTCACCGTCATCTTCGGCCTTGCCATGGCGGCCGCCTGGGAGATCTACGAATTCACCATTGATACCATCTTCGGGGGCAACCTGGCGGGGAGGATGCAGGCCAGCCTTACGGACACCATGGAGGATATGATCTTCACCCTCGTCGCGTCTTTACTCGTCGGCGTGCTGGCGAGCCTCTGGTTCAGGCACCACCGGAAGGGGGAGGTCATGAAGCCGGTTCCCCACGGCTCACCGGCCACCGAGGGGTGATCCGCCGGGGTCCTTGTCCGGGATGGTCCCTGGAGGGTACGGGATCCCTGCCGGGTGGATAACCTATAAGAAGCCACCTCGGGAGACATAGCTCGTAACGAACTGTATCCGGAACATCCCCCTGCTGACCCACCATGACCGCAGACCAGGACCCACCCCGTGGAATCTCTCCTGGACCCTGGCATCGGCGCATCTGGAGACGAGCCCGTGCCCGTGAGACCCTGCACCCGGCTGTCACCGTTGGCCATCCGGACATGGACACCCTCCGCCGGGGAGGGTATACCCCCGTTGACATGCACTTCCACACCGTGCACAGTGACGGGCTCGTGACCGTCCCGGCCCTCCTTGCCGGCACCCGGCACCGGGGAATGGGCTGTACGGTGACGGACCATAACGAAATTTCGGGGGCTGTACAGGCATGCCGGGACCGGGGGGATCAGCTGGTGATCCCCGGTATCGAGGTCAGCGCGTCCGACGGCCCGCATATCCTTGTCTACTTCTCCAGTCCCCGGGACCTGGAGGAGTATTTCCACAGGCATGTCAGGGACCGGCGGACCGACAGCCCCTGGCTCATGACCCGCCTCTCCACCGGCGAGATCCTGGATGCCGCGGAGGGGTACCCCTGCCTCCGGGTCCCGGCACACCCCTACGGCTACCTGGTCTTCAACGGTGGGCTGGGGAAATGCGTGGATAAGGGGTACCTGGACCGGGAGCTGTACAGCAAGTGCGAGGCACTCGAGGGGATCTGCGGTAACATGAACCATGCCGAGAACCTCCAGGCCCTTGCCCTCTCCCTCCGTCTCGGCCTGCCGGTGACGGGAGGGAGCGACGGGCACGTCCTTTCGGACCTCGGGACCGCGGTGACCTGTGCCCGGGCAGATACGCCTGAGGAGTTCCTGGAGGAACTCCGGAAGGGAAGGGCCCGGGTCATCGGGAGGGAGAAGCCGCTCCCTTCCCGGATCCGCACTGCAGCCGTCATCTCGGCCCGGTTTGCCCC
>JAJRDC010000008.1 GCA_028678635.1 Methanomicrobiales archaeon | reverse complement strand
CTCTCCCCGCAGGAACTGGGGAAGGCCCTCGGGGGCCTGGTGGAGAGGAGGATCGTCGAACAGAAAGACCAGCGATTCACACTCCGTGGTATCCATGCAGAATAACCCGTACGACGACCTGTTCCGGCACCTGGCCCGGATGATGGAAGAGATGGCGAAGAAGCTCCCTGACCAAGACTCCCCGAAGATCATCGGGTGCACCATCATCACTGCCGGTGGTGAAGTACCCCCGGGGTTCGCGAAGGAGGATGAACCCGGAGAGCTCTCCTATGAGGTCGTGGAGGGGAAGGACCGGATTTACATCACCGCGGTGATCCCGGCCACCGTGCAAAACGCCCCAACCGCAGATATCCTCCCGCGGGAGGTCCGCATCGTCATCGACGATGAGGAGACCGTGGTGCCCCTCGAGGCCCTGATCGATGTGAAGCACTCGTTCTACCACGTCCGGCGGGGCGTCATGGACATCGTCTGCTACAAGGTATGATAATCTCCGACCGATAGGATTCCCTTACCTTTTTTCGCATTCATGTGAGTACCGGAACGCTGCAGAGGGGAATGGCGGTCCCCCATCCCAAGAGCGTCCCACCAGACGGAAGATATCGCCATATCTTCATCCTATTGGCTTCTGACCGGCGGGGCAATTTATTATCCTTAGGTAACACCGTTCCCGTGGTACCGTTCTCCCATACCTGGAAAAGGCGAAATTAATACTATTCCCCACCTGTAGGAAGGGAGTACCATGAAGCGGCTGATCTTGCATTACCGTCCGTTTGCTGATATGCAGAAAAAGTTAGACCTAAGTATCAAGGATGGTCTGTTCAGTTCCATCCTTGAAATGGGCAATGACGATAACGCGGTCATCTCCCGGTGAACCACCCTCACTTTTCATTTGATACCCAATAGGTGGATCTTCTTTCTGTATCGATTGGGAATCGACAGTGGGAAAGACGCCTTTGATGGAGGACACCTGGGAATGGTCAGGTCCCCCTAAGTAGGTTACATAAATCAGAGGCCCAGATTGATCCGCTGTCGAGAACATCCCTAGGAAAAATCTTCATACCAAGTGAGGATGATATCGGGATTCTTTTCATCATGTATCTGGTCACAAGATGAGGTCACACAGAAGTACGAGGTATTACCCGTGAAGGTATTTACGCCATCCTTACTCGTTTTGTGGGTATATACCACCAAAACTTGCGTGGGTGAAATAGGGAGGTAATACCCAGATACACCAATATTTTCACCGTCCTTCGCAGATGCATTACTAACCTCATCCCCTACGAATACATTGAAGTTTGACATTTGTATAAAATCGGCGTGGTAATCGGTATCCCCCTCCAAGTATTGATAATACCCATCAATGGTTCCACTGCGTGCTCGAGCGATGGCTGTTCTGGATGTTGTGATGGTAGGTGTCGTTTGTGTGGACGGTGATTCCTGAACACTAATGCATCCAGCCATCTCCATCATCAAGATGGCAAGAATACAGAGAGTAAAGATGAAAAAGAGAGGACGGGGCCGGGACATGATCCAGTCTACACAGGGTTGCATAAAAAACTATGGTAAGAATGTATCATCCGTGCCCCTGACAGGGAGAGCGAGGGGATCCCGGCAGAGGGGCGGGGAGCTTCAGGCCAGATCGTTCTGGTACTCTCTACAGCCCGAGCACCACCACCCGATAGGAGCGAGCCGCTGCTTGTGGTCATCACACACCACCCGACCGCAACCGCCGGGGCGAGAACCGCACTTTTTTCTCCCGGGACTGCATCTCAGCGGGTAAAGGGATCCCATGGACCCACCGCGGTATCCCGCATATCGGCAGCTCCAGGCAGAGGGCAGGTTGCAGGAGCGGGTGGACCAGGCGATTGCGCTCCTGGAGGAATGCCGGGTCTGCCCCCGGCACTGTGGCGTGAACCGCCTGCAGGATGAGCTGGGCTACTGCCGGACCGGCCGCCGGGCGGTGGTCTCCAGCTCCGGCCCCCACTACGGCGAGGAACCGCCCCTCGTCGGCAGACGCGGATCCGGGACCATCTTCTTCACCCACTGCAACCTGCGGTGCGCCTTCTGCCAGAACTACGAGATCAGCCAGGGTGGCGAGGGCGTAGAGGTAGATGCAGGGCGCCTGGCCGGGATCATGCTCAGCCTGCAGGAGCTGGGCTGCCACAACCTGAACTTCGTCACCCCCACCCACGTGGTCCCCCAGATCCTGGAAGCGGTGGCCATCGCGACGGAGCAGGACCTTAACATCCCGCTGGTATACAACAGCGGCGGCTATGATTCGGTGGAGACCCTGCGGTTGCTGGACGGGATCTTCGACATCTACATGCCGGATGCCAAGTACGGGAGCGACGACATGGCCCTCCGGCTCTCGGATGCCCCCGATTACGTCAGTGTGAACCAGGCGGCCCTCCGGGAGATGCACCGGCAGACCGGGGACCTGGTGATCAGTGACGGGATTGCCGTCCGGGGCCTGATCATCAGGCACCTGGTGCTCCCCCATGGCCTCGCCGGCACCGATACTGTGATGCGGTTCATTGCCGATGAGCTGTCCCGGGATTCCTACGTGAATGTCATGCCCCAGTACAGGCCCTGCGGGCGTATTTTCGATGATGCCCGCGAATCCCTGTACCGGGATCTCCAGCAGCCCCTCCGGCTGTCGGAGTTCCGGGAGGCCATCCGGATTGCCCGGGAGCACGGGCTGCACCGGGGATTTCCCGGTTGAGGCTCGCCAGCTGGAGTGTATTCACCATGCGGCCTCGACGGAGCTGGAGGGTTCGAATCCCCCAAAGGTTTCTGTTTTCGGCGGTATGAAACGGACGATTCCACGGACTCATGGTAGCCATTCGGTGGGAAGATTTTCTTACATTATTTTGAATACCTGAATATGTACACTTCCCCCTTGTATGATTACATCGAGATGTGAATCGCGTGCTCCTTCTGGAATAACGAATGTAGTATTTAAGTCAGAATACCGATCGCTTTTTCCGAGAATGGTTTCTGTATATCCATATACCTGGTTTCCGAATTTGTCAATGGTTGTATTGCTCTGATAAGAGACGGCCACTATTCCGCTTGCTTCTGGAACAAATGTCGTCACGTTGATGACATAATTTCCCGGAGGGATATACTCTGAATATGTGATATTCTGAATGGTGAGAATCTCGTTTATGACTCGTTCGTTTTCCTGGATTGGTTGGATTGTTTCCGGGGTTGTTTCCTGTGTCTCATTGTGGACCTCTGGCGACTGTGAATTGATAAAAAACAGAATTGAAAACCCTACTGTCGCGATCACGAGGACAACAAGACCGATTTTAAAGGGTACGTCGAGATTTTCCATAAGAGTCATGCCGTCCTTTCCTGGAACTCCCCGCACCAGAAAGGTTTCTGAACAACAGGCCATATCACAAGGGGAATTTCTGATGCGGCACTTGTTCCTACTGGTGGGTATCGGTGACATTCATACGGGCTATGTGAAAATCCCGCAGGTATTTTCACGACAAATTTACATCTCTCACAATGCGGTTCCTTCATCTTTATTCACCTTACATGTCCTCATGGATTTGGAGGAATTAAAAGTTCCTTTCAGGATGTTGATACAGGCTCTGCCGACATCATGCCCCAGTACCGGCCCTGCGGCCACGTCTTTGACGATGCCCGCGAATCCCTCTTCCGGGAACTGCAGCAATCCCGTCGGCTGGCGGAGTACCGGGATGCTATCAGAATCGCCAGGCAATACGGCCTGCGGCCTATGTTAGCAAAGAGGGAACGTTTGAGGGTTCCCCACCCCCCATCATTTTTATGCGGAAATACACCCAACAGTCCCTCTGGATGAAGTACCCCGCTCTCCTCCTGATCTTCCTCATATTCCTGATGCTCTGCCTGACCGCCGGCTGCACGGATGTCCTTGGATCGGCAGGCGGTATCCTGGATGCGGTTTCGCCAGGCCTGCCTCCCGGTGTGGACTCCCCGCCCAGGGGTATCCCCCTCACCATGCCGGAACCGGCACTGACAGAAACCATGAGGCCTGCAACCACCGGGACAGCAGTATTTCCGCAGGTGACCACGACGGTGCAGGAATCGGTGCCGGCGACACACATTCCCACGTCCACCATCATTCCCACCACGATTCCCACCCCCGCCACCACCGTCACCACCCCCGCGACAACGGT
>JAJRDC010000066.1 GCA_028678635.1 Methanomicrobiales archaeon | reverse complement strand
CGTACAATGACCTGAAAGAGTTCCGGGGAAAGGTCTACACCGGGATGCCTATTGGGGGAATCCACGTCTGGGAGTATCCCCACGGCGTCTGGCAGGAGCGGAAGGTGGCGCCGGACCGCTGGGAATTCACATTCCTCTCAGAGAAGAAGCGGGCCCGGCTGGCCCCGGAGGGCTCTGGGGCCCTCCCCGGTACGCAGTACCACTGGTTCATTCTCGCCCACCAGCGGGTCCGGAAAGTGGACGGGAACACATACGAGACCGTCATGGAGGGGATCAAGTACAAGGTCGCCCACAGGCGGCCCCACTGGCGGGGCTGGAGCACGGATTACCCTGACCATGAACCGGAGCGGACGATCCTGATCCGGATCCTGGAGGAACAGCTGGCGGCGCTGAAAGGTGGTGACCAATCCCGCTCTGCAACCGATCCGGCGGGACACTCGAGAACTCAGCGGAACAGGGAACCTGGCGAGGGCTGACAGTCGCCGTTACAGGAGCTTCGTCTCTTCCGTGGGCTTGGGCACCTTCACCACCAGCACCCGGAAGACGGCACCGCTCTCGTTGATCCACCGGTGCGGGATCCGGGCCGGGCTCTCCACCAGCATGTCCTTCCCCACCGTCTGCCGCTCGTTCCCTATCTCGATGGTACCCGTCCCTTCGAGCACGTAGAAGAAGACATCGACAGGCGTGATGTGCTTCTTCAGGGACTCCCCGGGTTTCAGGGTGATCACCACGGCCATCGCATGGGTGGTCTCGTAGATCTTGCGTGCATCCACGTGGTGCGGGTTCGGGCCCGACACCACCTTTGCCACATCTGTGATCTTCATTCCGGTTTCACCGTCTCCAGTACGATAGTTGTGCCCCCGCCGATTTCATGGTTTCCCGGTCCATCCCTTTACTCTTCTCCGGGCGTCTCCTCGAACCTCTGGTAACAGCAGACACCCCATTCTTTCAGCTCCCCGGGCTTCAGCTCCCGCAGCATGGGCTCCGCGTGCTCCTCGCAGACGTAGGAATGGCAGCATCCTATGATCTGCAGCCCGATGGCCTCCCTTCCGCAGACCTCGCAGTAACGGCGCTCCATACGTTTCCCATGTTCGTTTCTCCTCCCGGAGAGATAGTCCTTCGCCGGGTCATTCGTTTCCCCCGGCATCGCCCGGCGAGAGAAGGCGCGGTCCTGGGGATCCCCCCCCGCTTCATTTACCCGTTGAAGTGATGGTGGTCGTAGGTTTTCCGGATGAACTCCTGTTTCCGGTGATCACCGGCATTCACCGGTGGCTTCAGGTACCCGATGGCCGGGGTCTGTCGTGCCGGGCAGAAGGGGCAGAGGGCGCCGCCCACATCGTTCGCCTTCTCCCGGACGGGACAGTAATACGTTCCATCGATGAGACTGACCGTATCACCGCCGGGAAACGGTGTCCCCACGGCATGGGCAGGCTCACGGAGTACGAACATCGAGAACCCTGCCAGAAGATACTTCAGGAACCGGAGGTGCAGATCCCCGGTCTCCCGGCATTCGCCGGCTACCATCTCCCAGAACCCCGGGGAAGCGGCATCGACAGGATCCTCCAGGGTGGAGAAGGATCCCTGCTGGGACATGAGCCGGATCTTCTGGTATGTACCCAGCAGGTGCTCCGAGACCTTCGCCGTCACCCGGGCCCGGTACCCCGGTTCCACGTCGGCGATCTGAAGGGAAAAATGGAGGACCATCTGCCGGAGGTCTCCGGGGGAACAGGAGAGAACCAGGGGTGCGATCAGGGATCCCAGAGCCCCCCGGGTGCGGGCAGCGCTGAGGCGCCTACTGGCGGCGGTGATGTCCGCCTCGGAACCGATGTCGACGGTCATCTTTTCTCACTGCTCCTCTGGAACGGCCCCGTCACAGGACACATACTTTGCAGTTGTCCTCGCAGGCAATATCCGTGATTCCTCCGTCGGGCGTATCTCAGGATGTTCCGTCACCCTGCAAACGGCCGGGATATCAAATGCAGAGGAAGAAATGAATCCACCCGGGCGGTGCCAGACAGGAACACCCGGGTGATTCCTCTCATGGATTGTCGAAAAGACATGGGCAGGATCCGACAGGACCGATCAGGGGATTGTCACGGTGCACTGACCCCGAGGGCTCCGGAGATCTCGGCAAGCGCTGCCTTTTCCGGGTCACTGACCGCAACCCCGTGCTCTTTTGCCGCCTCTGCAACCTTCAGGCCGATGGCCAGGACCCACTTTTTATAGGCCAGTGCCTCTTCCGGGGGAACCTTAGCCAGCGCCGTCGCTGTGGCCCGGCAGGCCTCAAGGGTTTTTGTCCGGTAGCCGGCCTGGTCGTGTTTCCATGCGTTCTGCTGCTGTTTTATCAGGTCTTTTGCCCGTACCTGCACCTCGGCAACGAGCAGGCCGACGAGCGAACTTCCGCTGGCGGCTGCAATGCTGACCGGTTCCTGCAGCATTGCTTTCGTCTCACCCCAAAGACCCATGAAATTGGGAGCAGCCATCACGACCGTTGTTGAAACTGCGTAGGGGAGGGTAACCAGGCTCTCCCATTCTCCTTGTGTAAATGTCTCTCTCATTCCCATGTTCTCTCACCACATACATCAAAGCGTCCAGGGAATAATAAAAATTCTTTTTCTGAGTAGCCCAGATAGTTCCGAAAGAGCCCGGAAAAGGAGTATTACCCAGGGAGGGAACTCATCATAATACTCCCTGCGGAGATGCTCCCCCTGAAGAAATGAGGGTTATCGGGAACGGACACGGGAATATGGCTCCCGCAGGCCCACCACGGGTGACGCCCGGCCCGTTTACACCTCAACGAAGAGCGTTCCGTCCTGCACCGTGACGGGGTAGGTCTTCAGGTCCGTTGCCACCTTTCCGGTGGCGATCCTTATGAGAGAACTCACGTTCCCCACCACTTTCCCCGTCGTCACATCGAACCGGGACCCGTGGCGGGGGCAGGTGACGATGCTCTTCTCCAGCTTCCCCTTCGTCAGGTCGCCCTGCATATGCGAACAGACGGCGTCCATCGCATGGAAGGTCCCGCCGATGTTGGCCACCAGGATCTTCTTCCCGCCTGCGGTGAATCCCTTCAGGGTTCCCTGCGGAATCTCTGATGTCAGACCAAGCTTTTCCCTCACCATACCCTAAGCACCTCCCCTGTACTCCTTATACGTTTCCGCAAGTTCCCGGAGGCGCTTGTCCACCAGGAAGTTCACTGTCCCCTTCGGGAACTTGCCGTCATTCCCCCGCTGGCCGGCAGGGACACCGGTGAGCACCTCGATCCCTTCGTCGATGGTCGTCACCGGGTAGATCCGGAACTTCCCTGCCTTCGCCGCCTCCACGATCTCCTCCTTCAGCATCAGGTTCTGCACGTTGCTGGCCGGGATCATGGCCCCCTGCTCGCCGGTGAGCCCCTGGACCTTGCAGACCTCGAAGTATCCCTCCAGCTTCTCGTTGACCCCACCGATGGCCTGGACCTCGCCCCGCTGGTTCACGGAGCCGGTGACGGCCAGGTTCTGGCGGATGGGGAGGCCCGAGAGGGCAGAGAGGATGGCGTAGAGCTCAGTGGAGGAGGCCGAGTCCCCCTCCACGCCTTCGTAGCTCTGTTCGAAGACGAGCCTGGCCGAGAGGGAGAGGGGCTTGTCCTGGGCGTACTTGCTGGCCAGGTAGCCCGAGAGGATCAGGACCCCCTTCGTGTGGATGGGGCCGCCCATGGCCGCCTCCCGCTCGATGTCCATGACACCCCCGCGGCCCACTCCGATGCTGGCCGTGACCCGGGAGGGCCGGCCGAAGGCGATGTCCCCGAGGCCGATCACCGAGAGGCCGTTCACCTGCCCCACGGCTTCTCCCTTCGTGTCGATCAGGAAGATCCCCTTCGCGATGTACTCCCTGATCTTCTCCTGGATCAGGTTGGACCGGTAGATCTTCTGCTCGATGGCCTTCTGGACATGGGCGGCGGTGGTGAATTCCGACTTCTCCTGGGTGGCATAGTAACTCGCTTCGCGCAGGATATCGGCGATGTAGGAGAAGCGAGTGGAGAGCTTCTGCTGGTCATCGGCCAGGCGCGACCCGTACTCCACCATCCTGGCCACTGCGGTCTTATCGAGATGTTTGAGGCCAAACTCTTGGCACGCCATGCAGATGTAGGCCGCGTAGTTCCGGACATTCTCCTCGTTCCGGTCCATGGTGGTGTCGAAATCAGCCTTGACCTTGAAGAGTTCCTGGTAGTCCGGATCCATGGAATAGAGGATCTGGAACACCATCGGTGTCCCGATCAGGATCACCTTCACCGAGAGGGGGATGGGCTCGGGCCTCAGGCCCTTCGTGGTGATGAACCCCATCCGCTCGCCCGGATCCTCGATGGCCACCTCCCCCGTCTTGAGGGCGGTCTTGAGCCCGTCCCAGGAGAAGGGATTCCGGAAGAGGTCCTCCACAGAAATGACCAGGAATCCCCCGTTGGCCTTGTGAATTGACCCGGGCCGTATCATGGTGAAATCGGTGGTGACCACGCCGTACTGGAACTCCTTCTCGATCTTCCCGAAGAGGTTCTGGTAGGTCGGGTTCTTCTCATAGACAACGGGGGCCCCCGTCTCGCCCGAGTTGTCGACGAGCACATTGGTTTCGTACTTCCGGAACATCAGGTCCCGGATCAGCGGATTCTGCATCGAGGGCGGCGCCTGCTGCTGCTGCGGTGGCTGCTGTGGCTGCTGTCCCCCGTCCATGAACTGGGGGAGGTTGTCGATGATATCGTTCTGGACCGCATCGATATGGGGGAGGATCTCTGCAACCTTCGTGTACTTGTCCTTCAGGGCTGCCACCCGGTGACCGATGGCGCTGAGGGCCACCTCCCGGTTCAGGGCCACGATCTTCTCGTTCCCTCCCTGGTCCAGGTCCCGCAGCTCCCGGAACCGGTTCCGCAGTTCTGCCATGAGATCGATCCGTCTTTTCTGGAAGTCCGCCTGCTCTTCCGTGGGGAGCGAGAGGAACTCTTCCTGGGGGAGCGGTTTTCCCTCCTTCACGGGGATGGTCAGGAGACCGGTGGGGCTCGGCTGGATGAGAAATCCCATTTCCCGGGCGGTGGTGTCGATGCGGGCAAAGATCTGGGCCTTCTCGTTCTCGATGGACTGGATCGCGGCATTGGACCGGTTCACGTAATCCTCGCTCTCGAAGACCTTGGGGATCACCCGTTTCGCCTCGCTGATGAACGCGGCCATATCCTCCCTGAACTCTGTCCCCATCCCCGGCGGGAGCCGGATGGCATTGGGCTCGTACTGGTCAGAGAAATTGTTCACATAGATCCAATCAGTCCCCTGCGGCCGGGTCCTGGCCAGCTTGTCCAGGAACTTCTTTACCGCGGATTTTCTCCCGGTGCCGTGGAGCCCCGAGACATACACATTGAATCCCTGCTGCTGGATGTCCAGGCCGAAGGTGAGGGCGGCAAGGGCCCTCTCCTGGCCAATGATCTCCTCCAGCGGCTTCAGTTCCCTCGTGCTCCCGCACTCCACCTGCGCCACAGTAAATGCGTTCCGGTAATGCTCCTCTCCCAGTGGCTCCACCATGCCAGTTCACCGGGGAACTATTCGCGGTTCCCCCCTGATGAGCCTTTGGGAACCGGGCAGTTTTTGGGACACGTACCGGCAGCCGGGGAATGCCTCTGAAAAGGGAGGGTTCAGGTGAGGGTCCGCCGGAAGAAGGCGACCATCTCCCGGTAGGCATCCTCTGAAGCGTCATCCTGAGCGAGGGATCCGTTCACAATCATGAACCCGTGGGGCTTGCCCTGGTACACCTTCATCTCAAAGTACTTGTCTGCCGCGTCCAGTTCCGTGGTGTAGTTGTAGATGCCCCTGATCGGGCTGGGCACGTCCCGGGTGCCATGGATGATGAGCATCGGGACCTGCAGATCAGGGATCCGGGAAGCCGGGACGCTGTCCTCCGTCGCCCCGTTGTAGGGGAAACCGTACCAGGCCACGCCGGACCGGAACTCCGTCATCCGGGGGAGGAAGAGCATCGTGTACCGCCCCCCGGCACAGAAGCCGGTGAGGCCTACCCTGCCCATGTCTGCCTCCGGCCGTGAAGCCAGGTACGCCAGGGAGCCACGGACGATGGCCTCCACCGTCGCATCATCCTGCTGCCGCCCGTATGTCTGCCACTCCGGGGCTATCGTGACAAAGCCGTCCGAAGCCAGGTTCCCCACCATCTCCCGGTACCCCGGTTCCAGCCCGTTGAAGGAGTGGAGAAGCACAATGGCAGGGAACTTCCCTGATCCGGCCGGAACCGCGAGGAACGCGGGGTACTCCCGGCCATCGGCGGTGATGTTCACGGTGGTCATAGACACGGGCGGGAGTGTCACGCCATCCCCGTCCTTCTCCCCCGCCATGCACCCTGCCGAAGCGATCAGCAGGATCGCGGTGGCAATACAGGCCATAAGGACATCATTCCTTCTCATACCATTCCCACTGTCCCGCTCTCATCACACTACCCTAGTATTCTTTGCCGTCTTCTCATAATTTCTCTCACGTGCCACCCTCCCTGTTCCTGCATCCAGAGGACCATCTGGACAGCAGGATCAGCCGTCTTGACCTCTCCACCATCCTTCGTCTCTCCCACGTTTCCGCGATGCACGAAAAATTCCGATATCTTAAAGAGAATTGCAGCCGTTCATGTCCTGAGCCCACCCGTTCACGGCAGGAACCTCATGAATCCGGACACCCGTACCCCCGATGGGAACGAAGGAGCACCACGCACGTCTCAGGAGAAAGGGGAGGCTCATTCATCGTCGCAGCAGGAATCGCAGGGGCATCACACGCCGACAACGTTTGTCCATTCCCTTGCATTCACCAGCAAATGGCTCTTCCTCCTGGCGGTTATTGGTTCCGGAATTATTTCTGTGGCCCTTTTTTTGTATGGTTTCCTCCTGAGCCTCTACGGGGTGTATCACATTGTCACAAATTTCAGCGTGGATATTCATGTGGTCAAGGAGTATCTCGCCACGGCGGTTCAGATTATTGATATCTTCCTGGTTGCCACGGTCTTTTACCTGATATCCATGGGGCTCTATGAGCTCTTCATTGCAAAAGCACCCCTTCCCGGGTGGGTGGAAATTCGCACTCTTGACGACCTGAAAACGAAACTTCTCGGGCTTACGGTCATTGCGCTCGCAGTGATCTTCCTCGGCGCCGCTCTCACCCTGAGTACGGGAACCGGGATCCTGGAACTCGGGGCCGCAATCGGAATCATGATTGCTGCCATCGCGGCCTATCTCTGGGTAAAAATTTAATTTTTTTTTCAGTGTTTCGAATGACAGTATGATACGTACCACAAAAGTCTATTTCCCGGGGATCAAGGGAAGGACTCCGCCTGTCCGGTACTGATCCTCTTCCAGAACAGGAACGACCCCTGTTCGCGGTGTGCAGGAGGTGCTACCCCGGGGCGTTTCTTCGATGTGTGCGTGACCCGTCCCCTGTTGTCTTTTTCCCTGCCATGAATCTCATTACGTTGGACGGCGGCCGTCCCGCGTTCAGTTCCTGTACCATGAATTCCATTGGTCCGGCGATATGCGAGAAGAACATCCGGTACCCTTCACAGAGATAATTCAGGCCCGGCTCCCCCTCAGGAGTGACCGCAAACCGGTTCTTCGGACATTCCCCATGGCATGCAAAGAGAACCGGGCAATTCCGGCAGCGTGCCGGGAGCGTCTCCCGCTTGTCACGGCCAAACTGCACCTGTCTCCCGCTGTTGACCAGTTCTTTCGCAGGAACCGAGAGGATGTTCCCGAGGAGGTGATCCTGGTCGACAAAATGATCGCACGAGTAGATATCGCCGGTATGCTCGATCACCATCGCGGTCCCGCAGGTGGACGAGAAGACGCATATCCCATGCGGCTCCCCGTACCAGCTGGCGAGGGCGGTGTCGAAATGCTGCACATAGACCGTTCCCACGTCATGCCTCACCCATTCATCGAAGA
>JAJRDC010000149.1 GCA_028678635.1 Methanomicrobiales archaeon | reverse complement strand
GAGAGGTCCACCACCCGGATCCCCCGCTGGAGGAGCTTCCCCGCGTACTGCATGGCGGCCGTGTGGGGGACGGCGAGGAACGCGAGGTCGGCGTCCAGGCTGTCCACGTCCGGGTTCGTGAACGCGAGATCGGTGAGGCCCTTCAGATGGGGCTGGTCCGAGACCACGGGTTTCCCGGCAAGCTTCCGCGAGGTGGCGACCGTCACCTCTGCCTTCGGGTGGGTGAGGAGCAGACGGATCAGGTCCCCGCCGGTGTACCCGGAGGCCCCGATAATCGCAATTTGCATGGAATACAATAGGAACGAGAAAAGTTAAGGCTTGTCGTGGATTTCCTGCAGCATCTGCCCCAGAACCACGATCCGCTGCCTGTTCTCCACTGTTTCCACCAGATTCGCGGGAAGCGCGGAGAGACCGTCTCTCGCCCCCGCAAAGGCCCCGCAGATGAAGGCAATGGTGTCGGAGTTGCCGCCCACGAATGCAGCCGCTGCCAGGAGATCGGCGGGAACCCGGTACCGGGCCATGAGGAAGAAGGCGAGGGGCAGCGTCTGGAAGACCGAGACGTCGTTCCCTGTCAGGGTGATGGCCCGTTCCAGCGGCATTCCCTCCGCTTCCCGGGCCAGCGCGTTCCGGATCTTCTCACCAAGGTCCCGGTCTTCACAGGCAGCCGTCCCGGCTGCCAGGGCAGGTGCCTTCGAAGAGCCGTGCAGGGCATGGTGGAGGAGCATCCCCACGGTGGTGGCCGCGGCGATGGCGGCCGGGTGGGTGTGGGTCACGCTGCAGGCGATGGCGATCCGCTCCGTCACCTCCACCGGGTCGGGAGAGGAGAGGGCGAAGGGGACCGCCACCGGGACGCACCCGGCCGTGGTGGACAGGACCCCCGATCGCTCCGCCTTCCCTGCCAGCAGGTGCTGGCAGGCGGACTGGAGGGCGCCGTCCGGGAACCGGAGGAGCTCGTCACGGTACAGGTCCCGGAGGGCCCGGGCGTACCGCTCCGTGGTGAACTGCCGGCCGGCTACCAGCTCTGCAACGAGGAGCATCACCTGGGTGTCGTCCGTGTACTGGCCGGCAAACAGCCCGTCGTTTGGGTGGCCCCGCCAGGCCCTGCGAAACTCGCAGGCCGAACGTTTCAGGTTGACCGGGTTCCCCTCGTTGGGCATCCCCAGCGCGTCCCCGATGGCCGCCCCCATCAGGCAGCCGGTGAACCGATCCTGTGCTACCACACCGGTAGTGTCAGGGAGGAGGGGAGATATAGGTGAGCACAGGTGGACTGATGCCGGGGAAATCCACTTCCCTTCCCTCTGAGAAACCCGACGGGATTCCTGTCAAACCCAGCTTCCGAGTAATGCAGAGCACTTTGCTTTGCAAAGCTTAATTATCCGGAAGCGCTACAGGAAGAGTACAGGTGTGGCATGGATACGAACGAAGAAAACGACCTCCAGGCCATCGAGCGCCGGGCGTTCCAGTCCACGCAGGACGACGGGTTTCTCGAGCTGCAGTTCGGGGCCATCCTGATCATCCTCGGGATCACCGCCTACATCGATGATACGGGGATCTTCAACCATTACTACGGGTATCTCTTCATCCTGGCGAGCCCGCTCATCGTCCTTCTTGGAAAACGATACATCACCCTGCCCCGCCTGGGCCGGGTGAGGTTTGGCCTGGACCGGCAGATGCGCCAGGCAAAGATGACACTGATCCTCGTCGCGTCTGTTCTCGCAGGCCTGATGATCTTCATCCTGGGAGCCATGGGCGTGATCCCTATCCCGAATACGGTACGCCCCTATGTCATGCCTGCAATCATTGCAGGGATGCTCTTCCTCACCCTGGCCGCCATGGGTTATTTCATGAACAACTGGCGGTTCGTGATCATCGGTGCAGTCTTTGCAGGATCGGAGCTCGCCATTCCCATCCTCAGGCTCCACACGGATCTCGTCTCTCCTGCCGGGGTAGCCCTCACCACCGGCGGGGTGCTCATCACGATCATGGCCGCAGGGGTCCTCGCCAGGTTCCTCAGGGATCACCCCAGGCAGGAATTCCCTACGGAGGCCCCTCTTGCCTGAGGACCGCCCCCCGGCGGTCATCCCGGCAATCCGGACCACACCGGCCATCGACAGGATCATTCACGAGCCGGCGCGGTACCAGCTGATGGCCGTACTTTACGTCATCGAGAGCGCAGACTTCCTGTTCCTCCGGAACCAGACAGGGATGACCGACGGCAACCTCTCCTCCCATCTCGCAAAGCTCGAGAAGGCTGGCTACGTGCAGGTGAAGAAGGAATTCGTCGGGAAGAAACCCCACACGATGCTGGAACTCACCGCTAAGGGGAGGCAGGCGTTTGACGCCTACCGGGCGGCCATGCAGGCGCACCTGGAGCTCGGTTCGTGAGGGAAGAATATCGGGAGAGCCGCCGAGCGGCACCGGCACCCGCCACCATTCCGCATCCTCTCCGGACCGGATCGGGGTGAAGGCCCCGGGATCATCCTACCACACGTGCGGGATCATCCGGTACTTCACCGTGGCCATGTATTCAGCGTACCCGGGGAGCTCCTCCAGGAGGGTGCGTTCCTCCTGCACCGCCCGCCATGCCACCAGGACAATCAAGGCGACCGCAGGGAGCAGTCCCCACCAGGAGCTCAGAAGGAGGGTGGTGCTGAGAGCATAGAGAACGAAGGCGGAATACATGGGATGGCGCACGTGTCGGTAGGGCCCGGTGGACACCACCGCCTGGCCCCGGTCCTTCTGGATCCGGACCGCCGGGGACAGGTAGGCATTCTCCCGGAATGTCCGGAAGAAGAGGACAAACGAGGAGAGGAGAAGGATAACCCCACCTACCTGCAGCGGGAGGGGCATTTCTGACCACTGGAACCTGGCTGCGTCCAGTGCCATGAGGACCAGCCAGCCGAAGAAGATGATTCCTGCCACGATGTGGAAGGTCCTGTCCCAGGATTTCTGGTCCGGCTTCCCTACTCCGGTCATCCGTTCGGCCAGGAGGCCGGGGCTGTACTTCAACAGCCAGTAACTGACGGCGATGACAAAACCAAAGAACAGGATGAGGAAAATCCATCCGGCGGGCCAGGCGATGGTGCCGGCGGGAAGGAACAGGGCAGCGGCAAAGAGGACGAAGAGACCGGCGATCTGGGCTGCCAGCAGGCGAAGGTTGACCGTCATGGGAACGCCGTCTGTCCTCCCGGATGAAAGGATCTGCCCGTCCCTGTACAACAGCCTTTCGCCCCGGACATTTGGGGCATGGTGATCGAGATCCCGAGGGGCAGATGAGAAAAAAGAGGTGTGAGGATCTTCACCCCACCTTCGGCAGGTGGGTGAGGGACTCTTTGATCTTCGAGTCCGGGTACTCGAAGTCCGAGAGTTTCCCGCTAAAGTAGTCGTCGTACGCGGCCAGGTCCAGGTTGCCGTGGCCGGAGAGGTTGAAGAGAATCGTCTTCCTGTCGTTGGTCTTCCGGCACTTGAGCGCCTCATCGATGACCACCCGGATGGCATGGGAGGACTCGGGGGCCGGGATGATCCCCTCGCTGCGGGCGAAGGTGACCGCCGCCTGGAAGACCTCGGTCTGGTGGACCGCGACAGCCTCCATCACCTTATCCTTCACCAGGCGTGAAACGATGGGCGAGTCCCCGTGGTAGCGCAAGCCGCCGGCATGGATCGCGGGCGGGACGAAGTCGTGCCCCAGCGTGTACATCTTGGCGATGGGGCCGATCCCGGCCGTGTCGCCGTAGTCGTAGGCGTAGATGCCCTTTGTCAGCGTGGGGCACGAGGAGGGCTCAACGGCAATGGCCCGCAGGTCCTTGCGCTTCCCCTGCAGCTTCTCGCCCAGGAATGGGAATGAGATCCCTGCCATGTTGGAGCCGCCACCCACGCACCCGACGATGATGTCCGGCTCGTCCCCGGCCTGCTTGAACTGCTCCATGCACTCCATGCCGATGACCGTCTGGTGCATGCAGACGTGGTTCAACACCGAGCCCAGCGAGTAGTTGGTGTCGTCGTGGGTGGCCGCGTCCTCCACCGCCTCGGAAATGGCAATGCCGAGCGACCCCGGGGTCTTCGGGTCCTTCGCAAGGATCGCCTTCCCGGACTGGGTCTTTTCCGACGGGCTGGGGATGCACTCCGCCCCCCAGGCCTGCATCATCGACTTCCGGTACGGCTTCTCGGCGTAGCTGGACCGGACCATGTACACCGTGCACTTCATGTCGAAGAGGGCCGTGGCATAGGCGAGGGCCGACCCCCACTGGCCGGCCCCGGTCTCCGTAGCGAGCCGGCTGATCCCCTCCTTCATGTTGTAGTAGGCCTGCGGCACGGCGGTGTTGGGCTTGTGGCTCCCCGGCGGGGAGACTCCCTCGTACTTGTAGTAGATCTTTGCCGGCGTCTTGAGCTGCTCCTCCAGCCGCCGGGCCCGGTAGAGGGGGCTCGGGCGCCAGTACCGGTAGATCTCCCGGACCTCCTCGGGGATATCGATGTACCGGTCCCGTGAGACCTCCTGGCCGATGAGGGCCATGGGGAAGATCACGTTGAGCTCCTCGGGGGTCACGGGCTTCAGGGTCTGGGGGCTGTACACGGGGTCCAGGGGGGTGGGCAGGTCCGCCTGGATGTTGTACCACCGCTTCGGGATCTGCTCCTCCTCCAGCTGATACTTGATCTGCATGCCTGAGAGATGGGTGATGCACATAAATATACATTGTGGTATGAAAGTGTCATCCAATGGATAGAAAGGGTATGGATGACCGGAGGGGGAGGGAAAGCCCGACCTTCCGGTTTTGCCGGAGGGCCTCGCTGAGGGTCTCCCCCGCCCCTCAGTCGTGCCGGAGGGCCTCGATGGGGTTCAGGTTCGCCGCCCTCCAGGCGGGATAGAGCCCCGAGAGGAGGCTTGTCCCGATCCCGAAGAGCATCCCGTACAGGATGTAGACCAGGCTGGACGGGACGAAGAGGTAGGTGGT
>JAJRDC010000097.1 GCA_028678635.1 Methanomicrobiales archaeon | reverse complement strand
CCCCGGACGAGCGCCGCCGGCACCGATTCGTCGGTCTCCCCCATGAGGAGCACCGCCGCCGAGGCGATGTTGTCCGCCACCGCCCTCTGGGTCACGTGCAGCTCCCTCCCGAAGAGATCCCGCTTCCCCCGCTCGTCGATCACCGCCCGGATGCCGGCGCAGCCGATGGCCACGCTGCTGCACCCGAGGCGCATCGCATGGGTCCGGCTGTCGGCAATGATGACCCCCACCTTCGCCCCCGTCCGCTGCTCCAGGGCCTGCCGGAGCCGGACGGCGCTCCCGTCCGGATCCTTCGGAAGCGGGAGAGCGGTCCCCGGCGGGGTATTGGAGAGGTCCACCCCCGCGTTGGGGAGGAGCGTGCCATGGACCATGGAGAGGAGGAACCCGTCGATCCCCCCCACCACCTCGTCGCTCTCCTGGAGGATCACCTCCGCCACCCGCGGATCCAGCCGGTACCGGTTGGCCAGCTCGACGGCCCGGGCCGAGGGAACGACGCCCTCCAGCACCACGGCGCTACCCTCAACGGTGGCCACCGGCGACTCGGCGACCACGATCACGTCGCCATCCCGGATCCCCCGGGCCGTGCTCCTGGAGGAGGCATCGGTGAGCACGGCTGCCAGGTCGTCGCCGGCCTGGATCAGGGGTGTCTTCAGGGCATGGACCGTGAACGACCGGGCCATCGCTTCACCCCATCCGCTGCAGGACCGCGAGGGCGTCCCTGGTCTCCTTCACGTCATGGGTCCGCACCATTGCGGCCCCCTGCCGGACGAGGAGAACGGTCACGGCCAGGCTTCCGGCCAGGCGCCCCTTCGGATCACGGCCCAGTAAATCCCCCAGGAAGGACTTGCGGGAGACGGCGGCCAGCACCGGCCGGTCGAATTCCGTGAAGCGACGGAAGTTCCGGCAGAGGAGCCAGTCCAGGGCCGGTGTCCTGCCCTGCACCCAGAGCCCGATGGCAGGGTCCAGGATGTACTGGTCAATCTCATGGCGGGCACAGCGGGCCATGACTCCCTTCAGGTTCTCCACCGTCTCCTCCAGGGTCCGGGCATCGCCGGGCCGGACCCGCGATGCCATGGCAATGAGGGGGAGACCGCTCCCGGAAACCAGCTGGCCGAACAGGGGATCCGCCAGGCCCCGGATATCGTTCACCGCCGCCACATCATGGCGCAGGCAGGCTTCCAGCACCTCCGGGACCGTCGTGTCCACCGAGACCGGGATCCCGCTCCCGTCCAGCGCCGAGAGTGCCTCCTCCATCCGGGCCCTCTCCGCGGACGGGGGGAGGGATGGGGTCCCGGGACCGGTGGCACGGGCACCGATATCGATCATATCGGCCCCGTCACGGATCATGGCCAGGGCCTGCTCCCGGACGTGTCCGGGCGGGACATAAGATCCTGCGTAGAAGGACTCGGGGCTGCAGTTGATGACACCCATGAGGCGCACGGGGGCCCCGTCCCCCACCTTGAGCTTCCCGATCAGGCAGGCGGGCATCGCCGCATCCGTGCTGCCTGGAGGGTATTCTCCAGGAGCGATACAATGGTCATGGGCCCCACGCCGCCCGGCACCGGTGTCACGGCTGAGGCCACCTGGCTCACGGCGGCGAAGTCCACGTCGCCGCAGAGTTTCCCGTCCCGGTACCCGGCCCCCACGTCCACCACGACGGCCCCCTTCCGGACCATCGGTGCCGAGATGGAACGGGGGCGGCCGGTCGCCGAGACAAGGATCTCCGCCCCCCGGGTGACGGCGGCCAGGTCACGGGTCTTCGAGTGGCAGAGGGTCACGGTGACATCGGCGGCGGTGAGAAGGGCGGCGAGGGGCTTTCCCACGTCGATGGACCTCCCCACCACCACCGCGTTCCGGCCTGCGAGGGGGATCCGGTAGTGGAGGAAGAGGTGCATGATCCCCCGGGGTGTTGCCGGGACAAAGAGGGGTGAACCCGCCATGAGCCGGCCCAGGTTGCACGGATGGAATCCGTCCACGTCCATCCCCGGATCCACCGCCTCCAGCACCCGCGGGATTTCGACCTGCGGCGGGAGGGGGAGCTGGACCAGGATCCCGTCGATATCCTTGTCCCGGTTCAGTTCCCGGACCACACCGACCACGTCATCCGTCGTGGCCTCCGCGGGGAGGGTCCTTCCCACGGAACCGATCCCCACTTTCCCGCAGGCCTCGTGCTTCAGCCTCACATAGAGGCGGGACGACGGATCATCGCCGACTAGGACGGTGGCGAGGCGCGGGGAGAGGCCGGAGGAGCGGATCTCCCCCTTCAGGGCTTCCAGCCGTTGCGCCGCAACCTGTTTCCCGTCCAGGATCATGTCACTCGGGGTAGATGGGGAACTTCGATGCCAGCGCCTGGACCTCGGCCTTCACCTGGGCCTGGCGCGAGGTGTTCGCGATATCCTTGAGCACGTGGGCGATGCGATCGCCGACAAAACGCATCTCCTCCTCCTTCATCCCCCGGCTGGTCACGGCGGGGGTACCTATCCGGAGGCCGCTTGTCACAAAGGGGCTCCGGGTCTCCCGGGGGATCGTGTTCTTGTTCACCGTGATCCCGGCCTTCCCCAGGGCGTTCTCGGCGTCGATGCCGGTGATCCCGAGGTCCGTGAGATCAATGAGGAGGAGATGGTTGTCAGTACCGCCGGAGACCAGCCGGAGGCCGTTGTCCATGAGGGCTGCCGCCACGGTCTTGCAGTTCTTCACGATCTGCCGGTTGTAGTCCCGGAAGGAAGGGCGGAGGGCCTCCTTGAAGCAGACCGCCTTTGCCGCGATGATGTGCATCAGGGGCCCGCCCTGCATGCCGGGGAAGACCGCCTTGTCCACGGCCTGGGCATGGTCCGGTTCCGCCATGATGACACCGCCCCGTGGCCCCCGGAGGGTCTTGTGGGTGGTGGTGGTGGTGAAGTGTACCACGTTCACCGGGGACGGGTGGACGCCCGTCGCGCACATGCCGGCGATGTGGGCGATATCGGCCATGCAGTAGGCCCCCACCGACTCGGCGATCTCGGCAAAGGCCTTGAAGTCGATGGTCCGGGGGTAGGCCGAGGCCCCGCAGACGATCACCTTCGGCTTCTCCTTCCGGGCGATCTCGCCGACCTGGCCGTAGTCCAGCATTTCGGTCTGGGGGTCCACGCCGTAGGGCTTCACGGTGAAGAGCCGGCCCGAGAAGTTGGCCGGCGAGCCATGGGAGAGGTGGCCCCCCTGGGAGAGGGACATGGACATGAGCACGTCCTTCATCTCCATCACCGAGAAGTAGACCGCCATGTTGGCCTGGGTGCCGGAGTGGGGCTGGACGTTGGCATGCTTTGCCCCGAAGAGCTGCTTCAGGCGGTCCCGGGCCAGGTTCTCGGCCATGTCATAGAACTCGCACCCGCCGTAGTACCGCTTGCCCGGGTATCCCTCGGCATACTTGTTGGTCATGATCGATCCCGTGGTCTCCAGGACTGCCCGGCTCACGATGTTCTCCGAGGCGATGAGCTCGAGGCCGTTCGTCTGGCGCTGGCGTTCCTTCTCCAGGATCTCGGCCATCTCCGGATCCACACGGGCAAGATACGACATGTATAGAAGAGAGGGAGCCCGGATCGTAAGAGCCTTTCCAACCGTACGCGCTCTTCTCCTGCACCGGTCCACAGTGCCCGCTTCCCGCGCCTACACAAAGGATATAGATGTCAAAACAAATATTCATACAGAGTTATCGGGATAAATTCCCGCCGGACGCGGATATGTTCCCGGACGGGACAGGGAATGCCTGGAACTGGAGTGAGTGCGCATGGCAGGGGAGATGGCATCTGGCCCCGGCTCGGCTGACCGGATCGGGGAACTGGAGAAGAAGGTGAGGGAACTGGAGGCCCTGACGAAGGGTCTTACGAACGAGCTCCTGGACCTGAAATCCATCGTGGAACGAATGAACAGCCGGATGGAGGAGCGCCCGAGACCGCAGGTCGTGCGGACCACGGGATCGACGGTCACCATCCAGCCGGGCAAGGGGGGCAAAACCCCTCTGGGCCAGCCGGAGGGCCAGAAAACGGCCAAGATCATGCAATCTGACGGCACCATGAAGGAGGAGCAGCGGACGGACTCGGATTACATTGTTGCCTCCGCAAAAGCTGCCGCCCGCCTCCGGGCCAAGGGAAAACCGGACCAGGGTAGCAAGGAGGGCGGGAAGAACCCGCTCATCTACGCGGTTGAGGACGACAAGGAGAAGAAGTAGATCAGCCCCTCCCCCTCTACTCACCATCCGCAGGAGATCCGGCTGCAGTGCACATCACGGAACTGGAGATTGACAATTTCAAGTCTTTCGCCCGAAAGACGACCATCCCTTTCTTCGAGAAATCCACCGTCATCTCGGGCCCGAACGGGTCAGGGAAATCCAATATCATCGACGCGATCCTCTTCTGCCTGGCCCTCTCCACCTCCCGGGGCCTGCGGGCGGAAAAGCTCACCGACCTCCTGAACCTGAACACGAAAAAGAACAATGCCGAGGTCTCCCTCACCTTCTCGGACGGGACCATCGTCCGGCGCCGGATCAAGCGGACCCCCAACGGCTATTACAGCTATAATTACCTGAATAACCGGCTCGTCTCCCAGTCGGATGTCATTGCCCACCTGTCGAGAGTCGGGATAAAGCCTGAGGGGTACAACGTGGTGATGCAGGGAGACATCACCAAGATCATGCAGATGTCGGACGGCGAGCGCCGGAAGATCCTGGACGAGATCGCGGGCGTTGCCGAGTTCGATGCCAAGAAGGACCAGGCCCTGCAGGAGCTGGAAGTGGTCCGGGAGCGGATCGACCGTGAGGAGGTTCTCCTCCACGAGCTGGACCAGCGCCTCGCGGAACTGGCCACCGAGCGGGAACGGGCCCTCGAGTACCGGAAGTGGCAGGACCAGCTGAAACGTTTCCAGGAGTGCCGGTCAGCGGCAGAGCTCGCTGAGAAGGAGAGGGAGCTCTCCACCCTCCTCGAGGTCATCGGCGGCGAGGAGGACAAGCAGAAGAAGGCCCAGGATGCCCGGACGAAGCAGGAGGAACACTCAAAGGCTCTCGCCGACGAGCTGAAGGGGGTGGACGACCAGATCAGCCAGAAGAGCGGCCCGGAGTACCTGACGCTCGTCTCGGGCCAGGAGACGGAGAAAGGCGCCATCACCGCGGCAAAGGAGAGCATCACCCGCCTCAAGCAGGAGAAGGAGGCGAACCTGGAAGAGGTAAACCGGATCTACCTGGACGCGAAACGGGCGGAGGGCAAGGTCACCGAGGTGACGGATGCGATCCGGAACCAGTCCATTGACCGGGCCAACATGGCCATGGAGTTCCAGAAGCTGCAGGAAGCCGTGAACAAGCTGAACACCGAGATCACGGGGCGGAGCTCCAGCGCGGAGGGGGCCCGGGACGAACTCTTCCGGCTGATGGAGCAGGTGGAGGCGGCAAAGAACGCCCGGGCCGAGATCCTGCGGAAGAAGGATGCCCTCATCGAGCGGTCCCGGGTCAGGACCTCGGAGAACGAGCGGATCGCGGGGAGCCTCTCCACGATCGACGGCGATATCAGGGCCAGGGAGGAGGAGGCCGCTGCCTGCGAGAAGGCCCTCGCCGATGCCTCCGGCCGCAAGGAGGCGCTGGACCGGGAACTGGCTGCCATCGAGAGTGGTCTCTTCTCCCTCCGGTCCGACTTCGAGAAGCTGCAGGGGGAGGTGAAGACCCACGAGCGGGAGCTGATGCGTCTCGAGGCCCAGGAACAGGCAGGGGGCGAGGGCGGGGACAAGGCACTCCGGGCCATCCTGGCGATGGATGGCGTGTACGGCACCATCGGCCAGCTGGGGAAGGTGGCGCCGGAGTACGCAACCGCCCTCTCGGTGGCGGCCGGGGGAAAGATCCGGAGCATCGTGGTCCGGGACGACGAGGTGGCGGCAAAGGCCATCGAGTTCCTGAAGGCCCAGAAGATGGGCCGGTTCACCTTCCTGCCCCTCACCAGGCTGAAGCCCCCCGGCCTCCCGGTGCTGGAAGCGGATCCTGGTGTCGTGGACTATGCGGTAAGCCTGGTCCAGCACGAAAAGCAGTACGCGAAGGCCTTTGCCCTCGTGTTCGGGACCACCGTGGTCGTGGACAACCTGGCCCATGCCCGGAAGCTGATGGGCCGGTACCGGATGGTGACGCTGGAGGGGGAGCTCCTGGAGCGGGCAGGCGCCATCACCGGCGGCCACCTGAAGAAGACGAAGGGCTTCGGCATCGACGCCGGCGAGGAGACCGCCCGGCTGCACCAGGTCCTCGCCGCTCTCGGCCAGGAGGCAGCGGATCTCACCGCCCGGATCAACGAGAAGACGGCGCTTTCGGAGAAGATGCGGGCGGAGCGGGCGGCCATCGATGAGGAGATCACCCGTGCCCGTGTCCAGGCCGAGGAGTACGGGAAGCAGGCCGTTGCCCTGGCCAAGGAGCGGGGAGAGATGCAG
>JAJRDC010000239.1 GCA_028678635.1 Methanomicrobiales archaeon | reverse complement strand
GTCGTACCGGTGGAACCCGAAGAGGAGGATGCAGTCAGCAGCCTTGGGCCCGACACCGGGGAGCGAAAGGAGGCCCTCCCGTGCCTCCTCCAGGGGCAGGGCAGCCAGGTACCGGAGGAGGCGTGGATCCTCTGCGATCCGGGTCGCCGTTCCCTGGATGTACTGGTCCCGGTACCCCAGCCGGCACTCGTCCAGTGTCTCCCCGCATGGTTTTGCGAGGGCCTGGGGTGACGGGAAGGAGTAGTATGTTCCCCTCGCGGATGGGATCCTCTCACCGAAACACCGCGAGAGCGAGGCGATCATCTGCCGGATGCGGGGGATGTGGGTGTTGGTGGCACAGATGAAGGAGATCAGGATCTCCCAGGGGTCCTGCCGGAGGATCCGGAGCCCGGGACATGAGGCGATGGCGGCATGGATCACCGGGTCCCGGTCCACCGCCGCCCGGATGGCAGGCAGGTCCAGGTCCAGGGCCAGGTAGTCCCTGACACTTCGGGCGGTGGGGCCTGCGTACTCAATCCGGTCCCCGTCCTCGCGGAGCCTCCAGATCTCGCCTTCCACCGCGCCCTCCCACCATTCCCCCCGCTGCTCCCACCGGAACGCCTGGCCGCAGGAGAGGGAGAGGCCGAGATCGCAGGGCTGGTCGTCCCGGAGCCGGATGAAACCCATGGTCTCCCCTGATCTGCGCTGCCATCGCGTTTCAAGGTTCCGTGGATGACAGGGAGGGAAACCTTTTTCCCCGGCCTCACCGACCCGGAGATCCGGCTGTATGAGCGAGATGGAGGCACACTACCGGAAAGAGAACGGGAAGGTGCTCGTGGAGCTGACGCTCTCCTCGGTCATGCAGATCTTCAACTCGCTGGATCCCTCCCCCTTCCACGAGAAGGACCTGGATGACGATGCCGAAGAATACATCACCGACATGGTGGAGGATTTCCCGCTGGCCGATCCCCTGGTGCTGGTCATCTACCTGCCTGCCGAGGTCTGCCGGACCGACGCCGCCGCCACGCTGGATTCGGCCATCCACCACCACTTCACCTACAAGGCCGCCGCCGCCCAGCGTAACCTGCGCCAGCTGCTGCTGAGGGGGCGTGTCACCCTTGCCATCGGGGTGGGGTTCGTCTTTCTCATCGGCGCCATATCCTCGGTGCTCACCACCTTCGGTCACTCCGGCCCGGTTGCCTGGATAGCAAACGGCCTCCTCATCGTCTCCTGGGTGGCCATGTGGGAGCCGGTGAATATCTTCCTGTACGGCTGGTGGCCTGTCAGGCGGAAGATAAAGGTATACGAAAAGATCGCCGCAATGGATGTGAGGGTGGAGCCCACACCTTCACGATCCGCCTGAATCAGGGGTCCCCACCGGTTGCTGTTGTCCGGAAAAAAGAGGGTGCAGGGATCTAGACCCGGGGCTCGAAGGCCACCGGGACCGTCTCGCCCTTCGGGTAGAAGTAGATGACGCCCAGTTCGGTGAAGCCCGCGGGTTTTTTCCCGCTGGCGTCCGGCGCCCAGGCCTGGGTGGCCAGGTTCGTGGTGGTCCAGGCCCCGTCGCAGCCGGTCCAGTCGGGCCGGCCGTTCGTCACCCGGCAGGTGCGCGACTTCTCCGTGATCCCGTCGGCAGCGATCAGCCGCTGGACCAGGCTGACCTCGTTGCCGTTCCAGACGCTGTAACTGGTGTACCCCATGTAGGTCTTCCCCTCCAGTCCCTTCATGGCCGAGATATTCGCCGGGCCGGACCATGCGGTGCACGTCTTCCAGTCGGGGGCACCGGTGGCGCCGTTCCGGCAGGAGCGGTACCAGGAGGTGGCAAAGTCCTCACCGGCGATCATGCTCTGGGTGAGGCTCCGGGTGCTCCCCTGGGTCAGGGTATATGCAGCGTAGGCCTTCCAGTGGCCGAGGCCGGCACCGGAGAGATCCACCTTCTTCCAGGTACAGGCCTTCCAGTTCACCCCGGAGTTCCGGAGGATGGGGCAGTCGCGGACCCACGAGGTATACCGGTCGTTCTGGATCAGGCTCTGGGAGACCCATCCCTGTCCCCTGCTGTCGATGTACACGTAGGCGTCGTATCCGTGGAACTGCCGGGCGGTCCTGTCGATGGCATAGGTGAGATCACCCCGGACCCACTTCTCGCACTTCGCAGTGTTGACCTGTCCGGCGGCCGTCAGGGGGCAGGTGCGTGCCTGCGTGTGGTACCCGTCCAGTTCCAGGTACGACTCCTGGATAAACCCGTACCGGTTCGCAGAGGCAGGGTCCCAGACGGACCAGGCTCCCCTCCTGTGCCAGCCGTAGTTGTCGATGGGATCGTACTTACCCATGTCCTTCTCGCCGTTCCTCCCGGCCACATAGGTGAAGACCGACTGGCCAGGTTTCGCACCATACGGATCGAGGAAGGTCACGTCCCAGGTGACCGTGATGATCCCGGTGGCAGGGTCCACCGAGACCCAGCTCTCGCCGGTGTTGAACCGGAAGTACGGATTCTCCAGCGAGGTGCCGTCCTTCTTCGCTGCACCTACGCCAAGGGGCACCACGCCCGTGAAGGCCTGCTTCGGCGCCGGCTGGATCGAGGCCTGGAAGACGCCTTTCTTCACCTGCGTGACCATGCAGTATACCTGGGGGATCTCCTCCTTCAGGCTGGTGGAGACCAGGAAGCGCATCTCCCTTATGACGTCGGTGGAGGGCTTGGAGAGATACATCCCCTGGTAGACTGCCGTGAACCGGACCCTTTCCCCGGGGAACGCCCCGCCTTCGGAGGGGATGGTGACGGTGCCCACCTTCACCTCCCCCGGGATCACGCTGTTCAGGTACTCCTCGATGTTCGTGTACCCGTCACCGTCCCAGTCACCCGTTGCATCCGAGGCGTCCCGGGGGTTGAGCCCCAGCGCCGTTTCCCAGGTGTCGGGCATGCCGTCCCGGTCGGTATCGAGGGCCGGGGTCCCGGCCGCCATGGCGGGCCATCCGCCCCGCTCTGTGGGGGTGTGGATGATGAATCCCCCGCCGGTGCGCACATCGTTCGCCAGGCGCTGGTCCACGGCATCCCGCTTCGGAAGGACCGCGCCGGCACCGTTCAGCACCTGCTCATAAGCTACCGCGGCGGACGTCGCGGTGACGGCGGGGGCCTCGTTCCGCGACGTCACGATGTGGTGCCACCCGTCCCTGTTCACCACCAGTTTCTGGTCCTGGGTGTCACTGGTGCGGTGGGGCCCGATGTTCCCGGAGACAAAGACGCCGAATCCCTTGCTCGGCTCCCCCTCCACGTGGGAGAGGGCCAGCTCGGAGGCATCCCTGGACTGGGGCCCCTTCTTCACATAGTTGCCGATGTAGTTGATGGGCTGGAATCCCTTGTCATCGGTGGCCACGCCCGGGGAATCGCCCCAGTTGTAGACCACGTTGTTCACCACGTCCACCGTGCCCTTGGTCTTGAGCCGGGGGCCCCGCTGGTTGTTGTGGGCCATCAGGTTGTGGTGGATGGAGATCCCCCGGTCGGCGCCGATGAGCATCCCCATGCTGTGGCCCTTGTCGTCGGAATGGAGGCTGCCGTTGTAGAGCCCCTCGGCAACGATGGACCACTGGATCGTCACATCGCGGGGATCCCCGTAGGCAGAGAAGACCTCGTCGATGCCCCAGGTGAGGGAGCAGTGGTCGATGACCACGTTGGAGGAATCGTCCACGATATTGATGGCGTGGGTATCCTTCCGCTTGTCGACGGGGAGGATGGCAGAGGGGGGTGCAGGCCGGAACCGCATGTACCGGATCACCACGTCATGGGTTTTAATTGCCAGTTCACCCTTCACGGTGACACCGTCGCCCGGAGCTGTCTGGCCGGCGATGGTGATGTAGGGATTGTTCAGTTCCAGGGTGCGGGCGCAGTTGATGGTGCCGCCGACGGCAAAGACCACGATCCGCGGACCGCTGGCCTCGATGGCCGCCCGGAAGGAACCGGGGCCGCTGTCGGCCAGGGTGTTTACGACGTACACCTGGCCGCCCCGGCCTCCCGGGGTCTCGGTACCGAAGCCCTCCGCCCCGGGAAAAGCCGGGAGGGCAGCCGCGGTCATGATGAGGATGCTGTACAGGATCAGGGAGAGGAGGATCCCCTGTGGTATCCGGTGGGTGTTCATGATGGTGCCTCGATCTGCTCTCGCATGTGGAAGTGAGAGGGAATGGAGAAATGTTGGTATCAGCTATATTAAGGTTTGTGATAAATCCATCGATATTAATTTGCTGTTTTGACAAACGGACAGTATATATAAGTTATTTTAGCTTTTACATCTCTATTATACTTATTCTAGTAATATTTAACCAGTTATTTGAATCAATAAAGTTAATGAAAAGTCATGAAATAGGGGGCGCCCGGACCGCAGGGAGGGGGGAAAAGAGGGGGGGACCGGATTACTCCTGGCTGTAGATGCAGGACTGGATGTCGTGCCCCAGGCGGCCGATGGCATCGGCGCGGCACCGCTGGCAGTGGCGCATCTGGCGGATGTATTTACTGCACTCGTCCTGCATCTTCCGCTTCTCCGCCGGCGTGGGGGGTGTCACCCCGGCGAACCTGTACTGGGGGATCAGGGGGATCACGTTGAAGGTGTACACCCCCAGCTCCGAGGACTTCTTCGCGATGTCCGGGATCTGCATGTCGTTCACGCCCGGGATGTACACGCAGTTCACCTTCACGATCATGTGCCGCTTCACGGCCTCCTGGATCCCCTGGATCTGGTTCTTCAGGAGGAGGGCCGCCCCTTCCCGCCCCGTGATACGCTTTCCCTCCCAGGTGACCCAGGAGTAGATCTGCTCCCCCACTTCGGGGGTGAGGGCGTTCCAGGTGACGGTGACGTTCCCCACGTCGTACTTCTGCAGGAGGTCGACCTTCGCCGGGAGGAGGAGGCCGTTCGTACTGATGCACTTGATCAGGTTCGGGAACTGCTCCTTGGCGAGGCGCAGCGTCTCGAAGGTTTCCTCGTTGGCCAGGGGCTCCCCCGGTCCCGCGATCCCCAGCACCTTGATGTAGGTGAACTTTGCCATCACCTTCTTCACCATCTCGATGGCCTCCTGGGGGGAGAGGACCCTCGTGGTGACGCCGGGGCGGGACTCGTTCACGCAGTCAAAGTCCCGGATACAGTAGTTGCACTGGATGTTGCACTTCGGGGCGACCGGGAGGTGCATGCGCCCGAACGCGTGGCAGGCCTTCTCGGAGAAGCAGGGGTGGTCCTTGATCCTCCGGAGCTGCTCCGGGTCCCAGGGCACCTCCCTGCCCTGGACAGTGGCCGTGGGATAGGTCTCCTCGCTCATGCCGGAGAGTGATGGGGGATGATCCTATATGAAATAACGGATATCCTCCGGGTGTTAACCGGGGGCCCGGCCCTACTTCCGGATCTCCCCGGCCGCCACCCACCAGTCGTACTCGTGGCGCCAGCGATCCCGGTTCGCCTCAACGAGCCGGCAGAAGTACTCCCGCCGGGCCTTATGGATCGCGGCCTGCTCGGGGTACACCTTCCGGGTCCGGATGGCATCGGCCAGTTCGTTCCCCAGCTTCCGGGCCTGTTCGATGGCAGGGACGATCCGGTCCGGGTTCCCCTGGAAGGCGACCCCCACCCCGCCGATGACCG
>JAJRDC010000072.1 GCA_028678635.1 Methanomicrobiales archaeon | reverse complement strand
CGGGCATCTCCCTTCCCCGTGCAGTGGGCCGGTTTCTGGTGAAGATCCTCTCGTTTGCCGCCCTCGGTGCCGGCGTGGCGATGATTGCGGTGACCCGGTGGAACCAGGGTCTCCATGATCTAGCGGCCGACACGCTGGTCCTTGAGTCACCGGCCACGGATCCCCGCCGCCGGATGGCCATCGGTCTCGCAGCAGCAGTCATCACCCTTATTCTGTTCCTGGTGGTCCTGGCTATGACCATCTCCCTGGTCTGGTACGGGATGCCGTGAGCGGCGGCCGCGGGGAAACGGATTCCCCTCCGTTTCGGTCCTCACGATCCTGTACGGAAGGGTCATCTGGGATCGGGGTGCATCTCTCTACCAGGAACCGGCATGAGCGGATCGGAATCCGGACACCTCTTATTCGGGCTCACGAAGGCAAGGATCGAGGCGCTGACGGACGGCATCTTTGCCTTTGCCATGACGCTCCTCGTGACCACCCTGGACATCCCGGAGCCGCAGGGCGTCCTAAGTACATCCGGGGTAGCCCGCATCATCATGGAGAATTACCCCGGGTTTCTCCATTACGCCCTGGCATTTCTCATCCTGGCCGCATTCTGGGTCTCCCACCACATGCAGTTCCATGCCCTCCGGGTCGTGGACCGGAGGATGATTTGGATGAATATCCTGCTCCTCCTCTTCGTAGCCCTGCTCCCGTTCTCCACAGACCTGGCAGGAGACTACCCCGACATCCCGCTCTCTTCCATGGTCTTTGAAACGAATATCTTCCTGATCGGGGGCATGATGTTTCTCCAGTGGCTCTATGCCACCGATGGCAGGCGCCTGGTCAGTCCCGAGGTGACCGATTCCCGGATTGCAGCGTCGAGGAGGCGGGCCCTGGTGCTCCCCGTGGTCTCCCTTGCCGGTATCCTCCTGGCGCTTCTGGGATTCGGGGCATCCACCCTTGTCTACCTCCTGGTACCGCCCCTGATCCTCCTGACAGAAGGGTGGAACCCGCGGGACCTCGACAGGACCTGAAGCATGGGAATCATCCGGAACGGAGCCCCGGGCCCTCCGCCGGACAGGGAACCGCAAACCTCTTTCCCGCAGAAGTTCATGCTTTCTGGAAGGTGAACGGTGTGAAACCATCATCAATCCTGATCCTTGGGGTTCTCGTCTCCCTGGTTCTCCTCTCGGCAGGCTGCACCGTGGAGAAGCCCATTGGGGGCGGAAAGGACGAACACGGGTGTCTCACCGGGGCCGGCTACTCCTGGTGCGAGGCGAAGGGGAAGTGCCTCAGGGTCTGGGAGGAGCCCTGCCCGGGATCATCCGCGATCGACACATTTGAGGAGTGCGTGGCTGCAGGCTACCCGGTGATGGAGAGCTACCCGCGCCAGTGCCGGGTGCCCGGCGGGCCCACGTTCACCGAGGAGATCGGGAGCCAGATGACCGAGGCGCTCTGCACCGCGGCCCGGGGCCACTGGAACGAGTGCTCCAGCCGGTGCCAGCTGGACAATGCCGGGAAACCGGCCGTCGCCTGTCCCATGATGTGCGAGGCCCTCTGCGAGTGCGGGGGCATCGCGGGGTTCGGCTGCCCGGCAGGCTGGACCTGCCATACGCCCACAGGCATCGCCGATGCCCTGGGATACTGCGTGGCAGAGACGGGGAGCAGTGCGAACCTGACGGCAGACCAGGCCCTGGCACTGGCAAAGGGCGGGGACTGTGCATCAGTGGGCATGCCTTCAGGTACCCCGCAGTACAACGCCGTCACCCGTACCTGGTGGATCGACCTCACTCCGGCTGAACCGAAACCCGGCTGCAATCCGGCCTGCGTGGTGGACGATGCGACGGGAAACTCAGAGGTAAACTGGCGGTGTACCGGCCTCGCCATATGAGGGCGATAATCGGCTTTCGGGGAGAACTGTCGTGTCACTCCACCATCTTTCATGAACCGCATCCCCTTCCTCATCTCCATTCCCCACGGTGGTGTGGAAGTACCGGAGGAGATCCGGGGACGGGTGGCCCTCACTGCCGAAGATCTCCTCTACTACTCGGATCCCTGCACCCTGGAGATCTTTGATCTCTTCCGCATGGCGGAGGTGGTGACGGCCGCCTCCATCTCCCGCCTGATCGTGGATCTGAACCGGCCGCCCTACCATCTCCCGCCGGCTCACCCCGATGGCGTTGTGAAGACCTGCACCGTGGACGGGAGGGCGGTGTACCGGGAGGGAAGGTTCCCTGATCCCCCGCTGGTCCACCGGATGCTGCTCCGGCACTACTTCCCGTTCCACGACGGGATCGACCGGTCGCTTGATACCGGCAGGATCCGGCTGGGGATCGACTGTCACACGATGCTCCCCGTGGGACCCCCGTCCCACCGTGACGCCGGGAAAAAGCGGCCCCTCATCTGCCTGGGGAACAACGGGGATGCGGAGGGCAATCCCCTCCCCGGAAAGCTCACCACCTGCCCCCCCGAATGGCTGCAGGCCGTCTCCCGGGAATTTGCCCGGGAATTCCCTGATCCCGGGGCTGTCCGGCTCAATGATCCCTTTGCCGGGGGCTTTGTCTCCCTCATGCATTTCTGGCGGCGGGGGACCCCCTGGATCCAGATCGAGGTGAACCGGGCCCTCTACGGGGCCGCAGTTCCTGGTGGGGCACCGGCACCGGGGAGCCCGCGGCTCCGGGAACTCAGGGACTTGATCGAAGGTGTTCTCCTCGGGTTCTGGGAAGGTGCCGGGAATACCCCTGACCCCCGAGCCGGGAACGATCGGCGCCCTAACCGGTAAGGAACATGGCGAGGGCGATCCCTGCCAGCACCAGGGCAAAGATCTTCCTCAGCCGCTGAGGGCCCAGGACATACGCCCCCCGGACCCCGGCCAGGGTGAAGGGGATGGTGGTGACCACCAGGAGTGCCCACCAGGGCAGGTAGAGGTATCCCAGGGACCCCGGAGGGAGGCCGGCGACTCCGGCACCGTGGAAGGCATAGGCCGTCACCCCACCCGCCGCCGAGAAGATCAGGCAGGCCGCAGAGGTCCCGACGGCACGGTACATGGGGAACCCCAGGAAGATCACCATCAGGGGAACAGCGAGCGTCCCACCCCCGATGCCGGCAAGGCCGCTGATCATCCCGATGAGGAATCCCAGCAGGAGGTATTCGGGGAGGCCCCCGCGGAGGGGGCATTCGCTGCACTCCCGGAGGTCCAGGAGCATCCTCCCTGCCATCAGGAGGAGGACCACCCCAAAGATGGCCCGCAGGACATGACCCGGCGTGAACGAGGCGAGGGTGCCCCCCAGGAGGGATCCACCGACGGCAGCAAGCCCCATCGTAACTGCTGCCTGCCAGTCAACGGCGCTTTTCCGGTGATGTCCCCAGGTGGCGACCACAGCAGTGGGAAGGATGACGGCAAGGCTGGTCCCGAATGCAACCCGGGTGGCCAGTGTTCCCTCCATGCCGGAGGCCGTCAGGAGGGCGTACTGTACCGGAACCATCAGGAACCCACCGCCCACTCCCATCAGGCCGGCAAAGACGCCTGCCACAGCCCCGGTCAGTACCAGGATTCCTGCAACAAGAATCGGATCCATCATCAGACGCGATCCCGCATCCTACAGGAATGGCCGAACCAGGAGGTCCGCGGCCATTCGCGGAGACCAGCATCGAAGATCGTTCCCGATCATGATCAGGGCCGGGAAAGAAACGTCGGCATACCGGAAGCGGTGAGGATCTTCACACCGATTCTCTCCATGTCCCGGACATTGCACCGGTGGATCTCATCGGACTGGGCCGCCACCGCGTCGTCCACGAGCACGGTCCGGTAATTGCAGGCCATGGCATCAAAGACGGTGGTCCTCACGCAGTTCGGTGTCTGGATCCCGGCCACGACAACGGTGTCCACGCCAATGGACCGGAGGAGGAGGTCCAGGTCAGTTCCCAGGAATGCGCTCATGCGGATCTTCCGGATCGTGAACTCGCCCCCGGCAGGGGCGAGCTCGCTGATCACCTCAGCCCCCTCCGTGCCGGCGACGGCAAAGGGGGTCCTTCGGAAGATCTCCTGGCGCATGATTTCCACGTCAGAGCCGTCAGGCCGGTGCACCCTCAGCACGTGCACCACCGGGAGCCTCCGCTCCCGGAAGAGATCCAGCAGGAACCGGACACGGGGGATGATGGCTTCAGCCCCGGCCACCCGCAGGGGTTTTCCCTCGCGCACAAAGTCATTCTGCATATCGATGAGCAGGAGTGCCGGTCTCACGATCTCCCTCCACTGGACTCCGGAGAGTCATGTCAGCCCTGACAGGATAAAGACGTCGTTTTCCGGAGGGAGACTTCGCGGGCCGGGTAACGGTACCCTGATCCCTGCCGTGCTGGAAACGATCCCTGCTGGCATCCCATCAACCCAGGGGAACGGCAGATATACTGCAGGATGTTCCCCGTGGAAGAATGTAGGAGGATAAGGGCCGGGAACTTCCGGAGGCCCCCAGAGAAGTCAGTGATGGCAGTACCGTCCGGAGTTCCCTGCACCAGGTCCCTTGCGGAACCGGTGGGGTATGCCCAACATGTAATATGCAGCAGCACTATAAATAACTTTCTTTCTATGCATTTCTATTATAATATATATTCAAAGGAAAAAGAAGGCTAATCACTATTATATCTCCTTCATACCTCGAGGAATCCCCTAGGACCGCACCCCGGATCAGGGAACCAGGGAAGGTGAGGGATCCCGGGCCCCGGCCCTTCGGAAGTGGAACAAAAAAGATCGCGGGAGGCGAGGTATCCTCAGGGTGATCCTTCACCTGCCACCGCATCCCGGGCGCTGTAGGTGAGGATCAGGCGGGGAGCTTTGGCCCGGTATTCCGGGTCATTGCCGGACCACCAGGCGTACCAGTTCCGGAAGAAGGTCCGGGTCGTCGGCCCATCGATCCGGATCGTCACAAGCCCTGTCGATGCCCGCCGGGCCTCCAGGACGGTGGGATCCACTTTCAGCTTGTTGATCCGATCCTCCTTCAGGTCCTTGTGGGCAAGGTGGGGCGAGAATGACGCCACCACCCGGGCATTGCTGAGACTGTCCCAGTCCAGCTCCGACCACCGGGTGTCCAGCTCCGGGGATACGATCCGTACATCGTAGCCGGAGTTTGCATCCGGGGTAAAACGGTTCCCTGTCAGCTCCAGGGACACGGAGGTGATCTGGGAACCCGGCGGGATACCAGACAGATCAAACTGCAGAGCCCCGCAGGTGAAGGTTGCGCCTGACGAGGGTTCACTGGCCTTCCGCTCCCGGAGCACAGGACCGGCGGTGATGTCCCGGCCGTCGAAGAAGTTCAGGCCCGGGAATTCGCTGGAGACAAAACCGGATTTCCCGGGATCCGGTCTCAGGGTCACCGTGTGGATCGTGGCCTTTGCGCTGTTCAGGTAGAGGGTGACGCGATCTGTCACAGTATGGACCTGGTCACTGACCCGGAGCTCGAACTCCAGCACGTCGTTCCCGGCAGGGGCCGGGAACGTGACGGCAGCCGTGTTGCCGGGTACCGGGGCCAGATCCACAGGGGTTCCCTTCAGCTGGGCCCATTCGTAGGAGAGCGGGGAATCCTCGGGATCATAGCTTGCCGATCCATCCAGGACCACGCTTGTTCCCTGCATCACCCTCCGGTCGTAGCCTGCATGGGCGACGGGTGCCATGTTGGCGGTGGAGATGGATTCCACGTACCGGACGGTCAGCTCCGGCTTCTCCCAGGTGTAGGTGTTGGCGGCCTTCGTGCTGGAAAGGGCGACCCGGAAGGCGACGGCTCCCTTCGTCCAGGATTCCTGGAAGGATTCCATGGCTCCTCTCGGTACCGTAAAGGTGTTCACCTTCCCCTGGCCCAGGGTCGTGCCCAGGGATGAGATCCCGAGGGTGGGTTCGAGTGACCGGATCGCAGCCCTGTCAACCTCCGGGTAGGTGATCCCGGCCCAGGCCCCTGCCATCGATGAGGGAAGCAGGTCAGTCCGTACGGTCCCTTCCAGGTATGTGGGTTTCCGGGACTTCCCGGTCAGGTGCAGCTCCGACGAGAGCACGAAGGAATCCTCCTGCGGTCCCGGCGTGAACCTGGCGAGGCCGTAGGTCGCTGCCCCTTTCTGCACCCCGGCGGTGACAGTGAGCCGCCGGAGCTGGATCGACCCGGGAGCGGCGAGTCCCATGTCAGAAGCCGTGAGGGTGACGGTCCGGACCACCCCGGCCCGGATGGAGGCGATGGTGGCTGCGGTACCGACGAGGCCGTCCCGGTCCGTGACCGTCAGGGTCACGGGATAGTCCCCCGGGGCCCGGTAGGCGTGTGTGGTCCCGGAGCCGGTCCCCGTCACGCCGTCACCAAAGTCCCAGGTACTGGAAAGGAAGTTGTCGTCCGGGTCCATGGTCCCTGCCGCGCTGAACTCCACGGATTCACCGGGGATGCCACGGTAGGGCCCGCCGGCATCCACCACCGGGGTACTGGAATCGGGTGTTTCATCGGGGCGATCGGGCTGCGGGATCCCGAACCCAAAGTCCCAGTCCCGCCCGGTCGGGCCCGCGTCCCGGGCGAACTCCACGAGGCGCCGCCGGATCTCGGCAGGGGGCATGCCGGGGTTGGCGGAGAGGATCAGGGCTGCCAGGCCCACAACATGGGGGCTGGCCATGGACGTGCCGGAGAGGTATTCGTACGTGTGTTCATAGTAATCTGGCCAGGTGAAGGTGGAGAGGATCTCGACACCGGGGGCTGCCAGCTCCACTTCCGGGCCGCGGCTGGACCAGCTCGCCACCTCCCCGTTCTCGTCGATGGCCGAGACGGCGATGACGCTGTCGTAGCGGGCCGGGTAGGAGACTGTGTCCATGCCGCCTCCCCGGCCAGAGTTCCCTGCCGCGGCGACCAGGAGGATGCCGCTCTCATAGGCGCGGTCGCAGGCGTCCCTGAGGGCAGGGGACGGGTATGCCGACCCGAATGACATGTTGATGATGTCGATGTCATGGTCCATGCACCACTCGATGGCATCCAGGATCCCCCCGAGGCTCGCCATCCCGAGGGGATTGAACACGGCCAGGCTGTAGAGCTCGGCGTCGGGGGCCATGCCGGCCACCCCGAACCCGTTGTGCTGGGCGGCAATGATCCCGGCTACGTGCGTCCCATGGAACAGGACGTCCCGGTAGTTGGGGCTCCTCAACCAGAACGAGTACCCTCCTTTCACCCTGAGATCGGGGTGGTTGTAATCAATCCCAGTATCGATAATCCCGATCTTCACGCCTTTCCCGAAGTATCCACGGTTCCAGAACTCCTCCGCGCCCAGCATTTGGGTCCCGTACTGGAACTCTTCCCCGGGGACCACGCCATCATACTGCACCCTCGTGGAAAGGTCGGGAAGCCGCCCGTTCTTTGCGAGCTCGGCCATGTTCAGGCCCCGGGGGGCATCCAGCAGCTGCACGTCATGGTTCTCCTCGACAAAGAGGATGTCCCGCTGCCGGGAGAGTTCCTTCGCCTCCTTCGGCGTGAGCTCCACGAGGATCATATCCAGCCGCTTCCATTCCCGTTTCAGGGTAGTTTTCATGTCCGGGTCCTTCGCTGCCAGGAACTTCTTCATGGCCTGGGGGGACTGGAACTTCACGATGTACTCCTGGGTCCCCCGGTCACCTGAGGTGACCCGGTACAGTTTCGTGGTCGTGCTACGGTCATCGGCGGCAGAAGCCGCGGCCGCGGGCATCATGCAGAGAGCCCCCATCAGCAGAACAAACAGGATGGATAAGAGCCGGTATCCGGTCGGTTTCGTCATTGCAGCACCCTCCGGTCGAGAGAATCCCTGCCCGGCGCCCGCAGGAGGGGATGGTAGGGAATCCTCCTTCGGATCGGTTCACCGGGCAGCGGGGTGGCGCACCCTCCACCCGTGAGGCCATTTCCCCGCCGGTATATCAATGGTGACAGTTTATCATTCCTGCTTGATTTTCCGGCTACCGGGGGGACGGGGTCAAAGAAATCCTGTGAACAGGACACAACAGTTCAGGCGAGATCGGGGGAGAAGAGGAAAAACAGACAGGGACCGATGCGGCACCTTCCCGAAGGAGGATTACCGTTTCCGCCGGCGGTTTCCTGACCTCTTGCCGCCGTGGTGGTCCGGAGCCCTCGCCGGCCCGGCCAGGGCCATGAGCGCCGAGGCGATGTCCATGGGTGAAAGCCCGGAGTCCACCAGCTGCTGCACCCGTTCCTGGTGGAATTCCAGGCCTCCCTGCCGGACCAGGGTCCGAACCCGGTCCTCGATGGTGTGGCCGGTGGGGGGGACCGGTGCCGGAGGGGTGGGCCAGGGAGCAGGGGGAGATGTTTTCGCTGGCACCGTCATAACGGCTCCCGGGGGAGCCTGGGGGATGGCAGCGACAGGTGGAGCCCCGGGGATGGGGGGTGGTGAAACCGGGGCCGCCAGCGGGGGCCTCGGCCCGGCCCCCGGGGCCGCTTCCTGGGCGATGGTGATCCCCGCATACCGCTGGATCTCCTTCAGCCGGGGCATCTCATGGGGCGAGACCAGGGTGAAGGATTTCCCGCCCCTCCCGGCCCGGGCCGTGCGGCCGATGCGGTGCACGTAGTACTCCGGGTCGTTGGGGACATCGTAGTTGAAGACGGCGTCGATCCCCTCCACGTCAATACCCCGGGCGGCCACGTCGGTGGCGACAAGCACGCTGATCTCGCCCCGCCGGAACTTCCCCATCACCCGCTCGCGCTGCCCCTGTGTCATGTCCCCGTGGAGCTTCTCTGAGGGGAACCCCCGGGCCCGGAGCCGGCGTGCCAGCGCATCGGTCCGGCGTTTCGTATTGCAGAAGATCAGGGACTGCTTCGGGTCGTGCTCCTCCAGGAGCCGGGTCAGGACCTCCAGTTTCTCCTGCTCCCCCACTGGATAGTACCGCTGCTCGATCCCGGGTACCGTCAGGTGCTCGTGCACCACCCGGATCGTCTTCGGGTTTTTGAGATACCGGTTCGCCAGATCCCGGATCTCCTCCGGGACCGTGGCCGAGAAGAGGAGGGTCTGGCGTTCCTGCGGAGTCCGCTGGAGGATGGCTGCGATGTCCTCGATGAAGCCCATGTCCAGCATCACGTCCCCCTCGTCCAGCACCACAAACCGGGCTTGGTCCAGGGTGATCGTCCGGCGGCGCAGGTGATCCAGGAGCCGGCCCGGGGTCGCGATCACCACCTGCACGCCTTTCCGGAGGGCCTGCAGCTGCCGGTCCATGGACTGGCCGCCGTACACCGGGAGGATCACGATTCCGCGTTTGTGCCGGGCCAGCTGGGTCAGTTCCTCGGCTACCTGGATGGCCAGCTCCCGGGTGGGGCAGATGACCAGCGCCTGGATGGACCGGTTCCCGGTATCAATCCTCTCCAGGAGCGGGAGGCCGTAGGCCGCGGTTTTCCCGGTCCCGGTGTGGGCCTGGCCGATAACGTCCAGGCCCTGCCGGATCGCCGGGATGGCCAGCGCCTGGATGGGCGTGGGCTCTTCAAATCCCAGGTCCTGCACGCCCCGCCGGAGATCCGGTGGAAGAGCGAGGTCGTCGAATGATGTGGGTTTCATGGGTTCACATTCCAGGGCACCTGATGCCTTTCCTGTCCTGGATGAGATATCATCGAAAAGAGGATCATCGGTCCACTGTGTGTGAATATACAT
>JAJRDC010000145.1 GCA_028678635.1 Methanomicrobiales archaeon | reverse complement strand
TCTACCTCGTATTCCTCCTCATTGTCGCCGGGGGCATCACCGCCGTGCTGGAGCTGGTCCAGTCTTTCCTCACCATGCGGTTCAACCAGGAACTGACGTACCGGCTCCAGACCGCCCTCTTCACCCACGTCCTCCGGTTCCCGGTCTCCTACTTCAAGAACACCCAAGTGGGATACCTGGAGTCCCGCCTTTTTGGGGATGTCGGGGCTCTCTCGGGGCTCATCTCCCAGCTCACCTCCCTCTCCACCACTTTCTTTTTCCTCTTCTTCTCTTTGAACATCGTGCTCAAGATCTCGGTTCCCATGACCCTCATTGCCATCTCGGTGATCCCGGTCCTCCTCCTCATCAACTGGTATTTCACAAAAAGGCTCCGTTCCCTCACCTACACCACCATGGAGTCCTCCTCCCACCTCTCCGGCGACATCCAGGAGGTGATCACCGGGATCGAGGTGGTGAAGGTCCATGCTACCGAGGACCGGGAGATGGAACGGATCACGGACCGGCTCCGCCGCCTGATACGGCTCTCCATCCGGGGCATGGTCATCTCCTCGACGGCAGGCTACCTCTCCCGGGGGGTCCGGGCCATCCCCACGTTTCTCATCATGATCATCGGGGCCAACGAGATCCTCGCTGGCAATCTCACCATCGGGGACTACGTCTCCTTCACCACCTACGTGGCTATGATGACCGGCGCCCTCTCCGCCCTCCTCTTTGCTCCCCTGAACCTGCAGGGGATCCTGGTTCCCCTTGGCCGGATGCTGGAGCTCTTCCGCACCCTGCCCGAGGACGGGAAGGGTGAAGCCGCCACGGGCGGTTCCCGGCCAGAACGCGTCCAGGGCGAGATCACATTCCGGGACGTCTCCTTTGCGTACCGGAAGGAGGAGCCGGTGCTGGAGCACATCAGCCTCACGGTGCATCCGGGCGAAGCCCTCGCCATCGCAGGTCCGAGTGGCACCGGGAAGACGACTCTCGTGAACCTGGTCCTCCGGTTCTACCTCCCCGATTCCGGCGCCGTCCTGCTGGACGGGACCGACACCCGGACCCTGGATCCCCGCTGGCTCCGATCGCAGATTTCGGTGGTCTCGCAGGAGATCTTCCTCTGGAACACGACGGTGGAGGAGAACATCCGGTACGGTCGGATCACCGCCACCCGCGGTGAGGTGGAAATGGCTGCTCGCCGGGCCGGGATACACGACGAGATCCTGGCGCTGCCGGAGGGCTACGGGACGGTGGTCGGCGAGCGGGGGGCGACCCTCTCGGTGGGGCAGCGGCAGCGGATCTCCATCGCCCGTGCGTTCCTCCGGGATGCACCGATCCTGATCCTGGACGAGTTCACGTCAGCTCTGGATGCCGAGACCGAACGGACCGTCCGGGCATCCCTCCGGGACCTGAGGACGGGCAAGACCACTCTCGTCGTGTCGCACCACCCGCAGGTGCTGGCCGACGCCGACCGGGTGATCCTGCTGGAGAAGGGCAGGATCACGGCCGAGGGGGCTTACCGGGACCTGGCAGGGAAGGGGCTGTTCCCGGGGCCTTCTAATGAGTGAGGAGAGTGGGGCGGGCAACATGCTGACGTGTATTCCCCAGCCCCGCATGAGATAAAAAAATCGGGAGAACCCGGTCCCATCAGCTGGGAGGGTTACACAGGTCCAGGGTCAGGCAGGATTCGCCGCAGGCAGTGCTTCCGGCTTTGCATGCCCCAAGCATGTTCTCATCGCCAGTTTTACAGGAGGGCCAGCCCGAGCCTCCGCTTCCGGAGCAGCAGACCGTGAGGCCACAAAAGCCGTAATAGGGCCCGGTAGTGCCGGAGTTACACGCATTTGCACTATAGCCAGTCGCACATCCTTTGACAGTGCTGCCAGTCGTGCAGTCTCCTGATAAAGATTGGGCGGTGCACCCGGAGTTGCATTTGTTTACAGCCGTCCACCCGGCACTGCAGGTGGCGTCCCCAGCCATGGGTCCCGAGCTGCAGCTGAACCCGATACCGAGAGGGATCTGGCTAGTATCTCCAAAAAGTACCAATACGGGAGGTTCATATTGGCACGAGGCGGGCATTCACTGAAGATTTGAGTGTGAAGCTGAAATATTTATGGAATTACGCCATGGAAACACCACGCTTCTCAAACGGATGGGGGAAATCGGTGAGTGGGGTGCCACGCTCTCGGGGGGACAGAAGCAGCGGCTTTCAATTGCCCGGGTGTTCCTCCGGGGCCTCAGTGTTAACTGGCTGGGGGGCTGCAGGAATTTTCTCCGATGCAACTCTGGCAGGGATCGCCGCCTGTTTTGCATGCGTACTCGCTGGAACCACTTACGCAGCTGGGATAGCTGGACTTCCCGCCCCCGCCGGAACAGCAGCTCATCAGCGGGGAGCAAATGGTCGTGGCTACACCGGTCCCGGATAAGCAGACGGAATTGGCCTGAAGTCCTGTTCTGCAACCTCCCGTGATATAACTGGAACCCGGTGTGCAGACCGGCCCCGGCTCATTTGCACAGCCTGTCCCGCAGAGTCTCGAGGCCGTCCACCCGGAATAGCAGTCCAGCGTGCTGGTATTGGGGCCTGTCGTACAGACCCAGGCTCCGAACACCAGGGACCCCCCAGAAGATTGGAACGAAACCATTACAGGGGGTTCATACCGGAGCGGACCGGGCATAGATCTAGTTTCAATCCATTATCACTTGAAGATTTGGACGTTCCGTTCGCGACGGTCTGTGCAGCCTTCCAATGGGATCCGCAACGAAACCCGGAAGGTTTGTCTGCTAGAGCCGGCGTGCCATTCCCGCCCAGCGCCGGAAATGTGAGTTGATCCCCCCGGGCAGACCGGTCACTGACCCGCGGGCAGATCCTGTCCCCATGGGATCGAATACCAGCCGCCTCAGGAGCCGGGCTTTCTCGGAAAGAGGAGCATCCTTCGGCCATCGGAGGGCCAGGAACGTCCGGACCCGGTGCAGGTCATGGAGGACACCCTCATAGGTAGTCTTCTCCGTCGCTGACGGTTCCGGCCAGTCCCCGAGGAACGACAGGTCGCCGGGCACGTCAAACCAGAGCGAGGCCATAGTGAGGGCCTTCTCAACAGATATCCTGGCCTGCCAGCGCATGCTCTCATCCCGGAGGTCCCGCCAGGCCTGTGCATTAAGGGAGCCTGCAAGGAGGGCGACGTCCTTCACCCAGATCAGGCGGACCTCGTCGGCATGGTGCAGGACCATATGGCTTCCGGCATACAACAGGGCATGGACGGGAGAGAGCGTCCGGAAGGTGAGGCCCGAGGCGGAGACCGGGACTGCTTTTTCGAACAGGTCTCCGATAGGAGCCTGCCGGTGCCTCCGGCCATAACGTTGCACCTCCCAGTGTAACTCGACGGGAACCGTGAACGGGGACCCCGTGGCAGGGAGATAGGTATCCTGGTCATAGAAGGAGGGGGAGACAGCGTAATTGTCCAGCGGGAGAACAAATCCCAGGGAGAGGAGGGCTTCCCGGGCCGCGGGAACCTGTTCCCGGCGCACCAGGAGATCGATATCCCCGCTGGGGCGGAAGACCGGGTCCGAATAGAGACTCCGCCCCAGGGCCGGGCCCTTCAGGACAAGGGGTTCCACCCCGGCGCGTGCGAGGGCCCCTAAGAGATCCGTGAGTTCTTTCTCCTGACGGAAGATGTGCGCCCGACTCGAAAGATAGGCCGCCTGGAGATGCTCCCCGGCCCACATCGGGATTGCAGAGTGCGAACAGGCGACCCGGTAGTAGAGAAGGGGGAGGATCCCGTGGGGTGCGAGCAACCCCATCAGGCGTGCCCAGTCCTCAGGAGGGACCTCCGTTGTCTCTCGCCCATCTTCTCGGAGCAGGGAGACCAGGAGCAGCATGATACCATCCTCTGGAGAATAGAGTTCTTGCTGTAGTTCTCCCGCCAGTTTCAGATCGGCATGGAGGGCCCGGAGCCCTTCAAGGATATCAGCGATGCGGGGATCGGGAAGGGTCATTCGGCGTTCTCCAGGACCTTGCCCTGCGTGGCGGAGACGGGCAGGCGTTCTTCATCCACGACCAGCCGGAACGGCGTACGGATCCGCCACCGCTTCCGCCCCGGCAGGCAGCGGCCGATGGTCAGTCCATAGAGCTGGAGATGGTACTCGGGGCCCTGAGGCCGCTGGTAGACCGTCAGCTGCGTGGGAAGGGCCTGGCTGATCCGCTTCATGCGCCGGGATGCGGAGAGTGCCCGGTACACCGGGTCCAGTACCGGCGTGAAGATAGCCCGGATCCCCCGACGGAGGGCAACAGTACCAGCCACCATCGTACCGGCCCCCCCGTTCCTGGCCCGGTGCCACCCCCGGTCTCCCCGGACGAACTCCACCCGGCCCCGGATATTCCCCGGTTCGAGAACCCAGGGATCCGGGGAGCCCGAGGCATCCCCGCGGGTGCGGATGCCATCGTTCCCGACCAGATTCACCCGGTGAACAATCGTCCGGTCCTCTCCCGGAAGGTTGAAGGCGATCACATCTCCCCGCCGGGGAAGAGCCTGGCTTAGGGGGAGAACTAGTAACTCATCACCCTCCCGGAATGTAGGCAGCATGGAGCCGCCCACGTACCGGAGGATGACTGGCGATCGCTCAGCATCCCGTTCGGAATTCGTTTGTGGGATCGTGGGGAGTTCGCCCATGCTGAAGAAGGGTTCCGCTCCGGTACTATTGAGCGTATCCCCCCGGGTTCATGGGCTGCGGGGGGCTGTTCCCGGTCAGGGTCATGTCGGTGTGGCATCCAAGGGACCCCTGATCTTGAACGACGCCTCGCCGGAGATCAGGAGAGCCTTCCCGTGTATTCAGATCTACCATCGCCCGTATTGCAGCAATTGGTGGGGCAATTGCCGTTGGTGAGGCAGTGGGTGGCGGTCCACCTCTCGACGCAATCATAATACGAATCGAAAGGATCCCCGCCGGCACAGCAGAAGTTCGAGGTGCCACAGACGTAGAAACCGTTCTGGCAATCAAAATTGTTGAAGCATCCGATGTAACAGTAGGGGGCAGATCCCGTATAACATCCGGGATTATTGAACATCCAGCCATTTACACATAGTCCCACTGCAACCTGCGGGCCCTTCCGGGTGAAATCAACAAGGACCGGGGGGTGTAGCGGAGTGTCATGGATGCTTTTTTGGTATCTCTTCCGTCAAGGGAAAAATCCTTCTGGCTGAGGACGCTGCCCTTCCCCCTCTCCGATCCACTCCTCTACCGGGGCCTTCACCGGTTCCCTGGTTCAGAAAACCTTCCGGATCTTTGAGGGAAATCCCTAGCTGTACGTGCAGTAGGTTCCCAGACAGGACACGGGCGTGGTCCCCGCCGAACACGTGGACGCGCAGTTCCCGGCCATGCAGGTAGCCGTTGATGCCGCGGCGGATCCGGTACAGCACGCATCGCCGGTGCAGGTGAACCCTGTCACCCCGTCACCAACGGCACAACCGGGCCCGGAATATTTACTGCCTGTGGAGCAATTCTGTGCTTGGGGCCCGCTGGCGCAGCCCCCCGTATTGCCATAGGCGTTCGTACACCCGTTCCCACAGTATTTTCTGTTGATACCTCCGCTCGCGCAGCTGGAACTGTTGTATATGCCACCGGTTTTGCAAATAGACCAACCTCCTGTCCCGGATGGTTGCGATTGGTCACCGAAGCCGACCAGTTCCGGTGGTGTGTAACGGAGGGATGCCCGCATTCTCCTTTCATTGATGTTCACGGATGGATATAACCGTGTGGTTAACCAGAACAGATTATCCGAGGCCGGTAACCTTCGTTCAATTGCTCACTGCCGGGCCATCCCCGCGATACGGCTCTCCGGGAAGAGGCCCTGCGCCCGGGCTTCCTCGCAGAACCAGTAGCCCGCCCAGAGGTTGCGGCTCCGGTAGTAGTTCTGGGCCACGCAGCTCCCCAGGCAGAGGCCCTTCATGATGCACCGGCCGCA
>JAJRDC010000296.1 GCA_028678635.1 Methanomicrobiales archaeon | reverse complement strand
CCTCTGTCGGCGGCCGGGCCCAGCTGGCCATCGAGGCTTTTGCAAACGCCCTGGAGATCATCCCGAGGACCCTTGCCGAGAACGCGGGGCTTGACCCCATCGACATGCTGGTCGCCCTCCGAGCCGAGCACGAGAAGCGGCACAAGCATGCCGGTCTCGACGTCTTCAAGGGCGCCCCGGCCGACATGCTGAAGGCCGGCGTTGTAGAGCCCCTGCGGGTGAAGACCCAGGCCATCGCCTCTGCGGCAGAAGCGGCCAACATGATCCTGCGGATCGATGACGTCATCGCTGCCTCCCGGGTCGCGGCCCCGCCCGGAGGCATGCCCCCCGGCGGTATGGGCGGCATGCCCCCCATGGGCGGCGGCATGGACGAGTTCTAGGCCTGTCACCGAAATACCCATCTCTTTTTTCCGAACGATTCTCTGAGAAGCTGCACGTCCCTCCGGTCCGATAGGATCGGAGGCATCCCATTTCCCACCAGCCCGGGCTGTCTCCGGAAACGTATCCGGCACCCCGTAACCGGTGGATCTGCTTTAATATGGGCAGTGCCCATCTCCTTCCATGGGCGAGCAGTTCATCTTCACCAAGTACCGGACCAGCTGCTACAACTGCGGGCAGCGGGCGGACCAGGTGATTAAAGCGGTCCGCAGCCAGGCACAGGTCGAGTGTGCGAACTGCGGTGCCACCCGGATCTTCATCCCCCGGACCTCCGAGGTGGGGAAGCCCGGCCTCTACACGAAGATCGGCTGCTACGACGTCTGGGAGCTCGTTGAGCCGGCGTACTGCATGAACTGCTGCGGCACCTGGCCCCATGACATGGTCATCGGGTGCAGCCAGTTCACGGTCCGGTGCCGGAATTGCGGGTTCACCCACTTCTACAAATTCAACGTGGAGTACATTGCCAAGTGCCCGCTCCCTGAGGAGACGGGGTAACGGGCTCGGGCTCCCGGGACCGCTGGCGGGGATATGGTAAATACATATCGACTGACAACAGGGTTTTATCAGCAGGTTTGGCTGCCGTTCTGCCATGTCGCACCAGTATGATCCTCCTGCCCTGATCCCTTTCTCGGCCCCGAGGTACGACACGGCATGGGGAAGGGGCTACTGTAATACCGGTTCACAGTACAAGGCAAACCCTGCCAGCTGTGTGACAGGTTCAAGGCCCGGCAACTGCTCGTACGGGCAGGTGGCACAGGATAACTGCAACAATGGGTGCACTGCTTCTTTTCTCGCCTGCGGGTCCGGAACTGACGCAAACCCTGAAACCTCAACCCAGTGCTGCTCGGGTACTGTTGTGGTCAGTGCCACCTGCAACCCTGGCTCCTCTGCCCTCTCTAGCTGTTCAGCGGGGACGGGGGTTACCTGCACGATCTGCAATTCCGGAAGTTAACCAGGAGAAGAGGTGACCAGCCGCAACGACCGGTGCCAGATCAGGGCCACGTGGGTATGCTCTTCGTGTCCCCCAGCAAGAGGGAGGCGGTTTCCCAGTGACGATGGAATCACGCCATTCCCCTGCCCTCTGCCGCGATGGGGAGAGAACGCGTCCCCTGGGACCGCCTGTCCCCTGCGAGTCCGGTGACCAGCCAGGCCTGGGATTCCCTCCTTCCACCCCTACCGCTCCTCCTTCTCCATCCGGATCGCCTTCTTCGGGCACTCGTTTGTACAGATCCCGCAGCCCTTGCAGAACTCGTAATCGATCTCCAGGTTCTCGTCAATGGCTGCCTCCGGGCAGTAGAGCTGGCAGAGTCCGCACTGGTTGCACTGCTCCGGGTCGATCACCGGCCTGAACGTCCTCCATGCACCGGTCTTCCCCGCCGCCCCTTTCACTGGCTTTGAGATGGCGAGCCGCTCCCGCTTTCGTGCGGGCTGGGCCCGGCCCTTTGCAGCCGAAGTCATACCGCCACCTCCGCGAAGGCCTTCTCAGCCGCCGTCACGTTCCGGGGATCCGCGAAGTTCTCGGCAATGGCCCGCTTCGCCGAATCCAGCGAGATCACCCCGATCTTTGCTAGGACTCCGAGGACAGAGGTATCCAGTACAGGGCTCCCTGCGATGACGAGATCCAGCACCAGCGCGGTCCCGGTCAGGTCCGCCGTGACAACCCGGTACCCGTCCAGCGGGACCGGGTGGGGGCTGTTTAAGAGCACGGTGCCACCGGGGGCGAGCCCCTTCAGCACGTTCACGGTGGAGAGGAGCGTGGGGTCCAGCACCACGACGAGATCCGGCTCTTTCACCTGGCAGCAGGTGCGGATGATGGTGTCGCAGATCCGGACAAAGGCCACGATGGGTGCCCCCCGGCGCTCGGCGCCGTAGAACGGGGTGGCCGTCGCCTGCTTCCCGTCATAGAAAGCGGCGAGGGCAATGAGCCGGGCGGCGGTGACCCCCCCCTGCCCGCCCCGGGAGTGGATCCGGATCTCAAACATCGCCATGGTTCTCCACCCCGAACCAGAACTCCCCACCGGGCTTCCGCTGCCGGACGAACCCGGCGATGTCGGCGTAGGTGACCTCCTGCCCCCCGAGCCCGGCAATGACGCTGTACGGGTTGCAGGGAGCGGTGGCCCGGAGGGAGGAGGCCAGCACCCCTCCGAACCCGAAGGAGTAATCCCGGTCGATGACCACCACTTCACGGCCGGCCAGGTCCAGCCGGGCAAAGGGCCGGAACCACCGGAGCCGTATGGCTCCCGCAGGGATCCCTTCCTGCCGCAGCCGGTCCACCGCCACCTGGGCCTCCCGCCCCAGCGTGCCCATGGCCACGATCACCACCTCCGCGTCCTCCATCCGGTACTCCTCGGCAGGGCCGTAACGGCGCCCGAACTTCGCCGCGAAGGCGTCCTCCACCTCCCGGATCACCTGCCGGGCATCCCGCATGGAACGTTCGATCTCCCACCGGAACCCGAAGTAATACTCGGGGCCGGTGAGGGGGCTGTACGCGGCCGGATCCTTCGTGTTGATGGCGTGGGGCAGGGAGAGCGGCGGGATGAAGTCCCCGGCAGGCGTCGTCTCCAGGGGCTGCATCGTGTGGGAGAGGATGAAGCCGTCCAGGTTCACCATGACCGGCAGCAGGACATCTTCGTGCTCTGCGATCCGAAAGGCCATGAGCATGGTGTCATAGGCCTCCTGGGCGGTGGCCACGTACACCTGGAGCCAGCCAGTGTCCCGCTGGGAGAGGGCATCGGTGTGGTCCGCCCAGACGTTCCAGGGCGGGGCCACGGCCCGGTTCACGTTGGCCATGACGATGGGGAGG
>JAJRDC010000009.1 GCA_028678635.1 Methanomicrobiales archaeon | reverse complement strand
CCTTCATGTTCCACCTGATCCGGTTTGTCCACATCTCGGACTCCTGCGTGAACTGCGGCCAGTGCGAGGAGCTCTGCGCCATGGATATCAGGAACTCCCTGTTCATGCACTCCCTGCAGGTGGACCTGGAGAAGATGTTCGGCCACACGCCCGGGGTCTCCATGGAGCTCCCCGTCCTCGCACTTGTCGAGGAGAAGACCGAGCGCGACCGGCTGCACGGCACCGGGACCGACCAGATCTTCGACATCTTCAAGAAATAACCCCCCCTTTTTTCTGGATTCTTCCCCCTCTGGAGTATACAGCCCTCCCATCTCTTCCGGATTCTTCCGCAGGCGGGAACAAGGAGATACCAGTGATATGCGCGTTTTTCGTGCCATGCCGCGGCTGGACCCTCCGGGTGCCTTCATCCTGCCCTGACTGCGGGGATGTTTATATAAATATGATTGATGTTTCTGAGAAATAAAAAGGAATAAATTACCAGCGTCCCCTCCAGAGAAAGCATTTATAGAGGAAAAATGCGGCCTCCCGTGCACAATTAGAAGGTTTTAAATAAGAATTTACATGAGACTATGTTTGAACCTATACGACATTCTGATTTCATGATGCTGGTATAGGTTGGATGTGACAGAGAGGTGTGTGAACTATGGTGTTTCATCCTCCAGTACAAATAGTTGCTAAGGCCGGCGACGCCGGCAAGTACAAGACCGGCCTGCCCGCATGGAACATGATCATGCGCGGATTCATGTCCGGGGCATACATCGCCATGGGCGGTGCGCTTGCCACTGTGTGCAGTACAGGAATCCAGGCCACCGATGCAACATTGCGGTACGGCACTGCAAGTGCCGGGTTCTCGCAGCTCATTCTGGGCGCGGTGTTCCCGGTGGGACTGATCATCACCGTGCTGACGGGCGCCGAGCTCTTCACCGGTGACGCGATGCTGGCCCCGATGGCCGCATTCATCCACAAGATCTCGTGGGGCGCAGTCCTCAACCTGTGGGTCTGGGTCTACATCGGGAACCTCATCGGATCGATCGTCTGGGCCTACATCATGGCCAACGGGCCCTTCGTGGCATGGGATGCCGCTTCGGGTACCATGGCGGTGTCGGCATTCGGTACAAGGGCAATTGCCATCGCAGCTGCAAAGGTGAGCTACGTATCGATGCCTGCACTCTGGTCGGCATTCCTGAAGGGTATCGGGTGCAACTGGCTGGTCAACCTGGCCATCCTGCTGGGCATCTGCGCCGATGATGCGGTGGGCAAGTTCTTCGGGATCTGGTTCCCGATCATGGCCTTCGTCTCATCCGGCCTGGAGCACTCCATTGCCAACATGTACTTCATCCCGGCCGGGATCCTGACCCAGGGGTACATCCTCGATGGGACCAAGATTAACACTGGTCTGAACTGGGTCACCATGTGGACCAACAACATCATCGTCGTCACCCTCGGCAACATCGTGGGTGGCATGGTCTTTGTTGGGGTCATCTACTGGGTCGCCTTCCGGAAAGAGATCGCGGCACTGAAGTAAACCAGCAGATGAAGTTCAGGGGAATCGAGCTGAGGGTCTCGCCCGTGAATGCGGGCGTGGCCCTCTTCTTCGGCCTTTTTCTTCTTTGGGCATACCTGGAAAGCAGGAGCTCCGTCGTTCTTGCCTTTGGTATCCCGATGCTCATCCTGCTCTTCCTGATCCCCATCTTCCTCAACTACATGAGCAGGGAGCAGTACGCCGACCTCCTCCCCCAGTACCAGAGGGACGCCCAGACGGTCCGGATCAAGGCCATCAACCTGAACATGCTGGGAAAGCCCGTCCGGTTCGAGGGCGTGGTGGAACAGGTCTACTTCTGGTACCTGAACCGCCCGTCGTTTCTCGTGGGCGACAAATCCGGGGAGATCTCGGTGAAGATGTTCACAAGCCCCGAAGAGGATATCCACAAAGGGGATATCGTGGAAGTGATCGGGATGGTGATGAAGCGGTACATCATCACCGGCGATCCGGTGATCAACTGCGTCTCCATCCGGAAGACCAAGACCGCAAAAAAGGCGAAAAACGATTAGTCCGAACGGTCTTCGTCCGGTCATTTCTCTTCGTACGATTCATTCGCTCCCCACCTCACCCGGCCGCGTCCCCCCGGTTTGAACAGGATATCGGATCGATGGAAGGCTCATTGTCATTCGTTCCGGTGAGACGCTCCTGAAAGGGAACCTTACGGTTCCCCCCGCCGCGACACCTGAAGCGTTCTTCGCTCACACAGAGACGGTGTTACCTGTACACCGGATACTGGAGAGACGCTCCCGGGGGGCTCCGCCCCCCGCCGCGTGGGCGCCCCCCCAGAGGATAGTCCCGCCACGTCGGTTCTCACTGACATCCCGGATCAGAATATCCTCATGTGGGTGGGACCGGGAGGGGACGAGCCCCCTGCCGCACCATGTACATGATCACGGATCATGTGTTCATCCAGGCTGAGGCTCCGTAAGATGAGGTGACGCTCTCAGAGGCTTCGCCCCATGCCGCTGTGGCACCCCCCGGTGAGGATATCCCGATACGGCGGCTTTCAGGAAAAAACCCAATCCAGGGATTATCCCTCAGAACCGGCTCTCCAGCCCCTCGGTGATGGACTTCTTCGTCTCCCGGTTCAGGTCCTGCACGTACTCTTCGAAGAGGTGGATCCGGGTGGAGACGGGAAACGGGATCCCCAGCGTGGAGATGATCCCCTCGCCGGGCTCCAGCGTCTGGATCTCGGTGTCCATCCGGGAGAGGTCCTGCTTGGCATGGCCGGCCACCATGTCCCGGTCGCCCCGGTCCGAGAGTCCCATCACCACGTAGGTGTTCAGCTGGGCCAGCA
>JAJRDC010000196.1 GCA_028678635.1 Methanomicrobiales archaeon | reverse complement strand
CTGCCAGGGCTCCTCTCCCCACAATAATCCGGATGATGATACCCTTCCTGACCCTGATGCCTGCCGGTGCGGGAGGGGGACCTCCCCCTCACGGTCCCACCCCCATGAGGATAATCAGTTGGACGGTTTCGCGAAGTTGGAGGCCCCTGTGCTGGGAAAAAACCGGCGGGGGGGGTGCCCACGCGGCGGGGTGGGGGCGTTGAGCCCCCGAGAGCGTCCCGGTAGTAGTCTGCGAAGGGTAATGCCGACAGGTTTCAAACAGAAAAAACCGCATCCGGGGCGGCGGGGCGGTGAGCCCATTGGGGGGACCCACGGGTCGTCTGTATTCCCGAGAGGACCGGTTAATCCTTATTCCATTGGAGGACCGGTAGTCGGTGGTTTCCGCCCGGGGCGTCCTCATCCCCCCACGTCCGCTCCCATGCCAGGTCGCAGTACCCGGGGGAGACCTCCACGCCGATGAACCGCCGGCCCAGGGCCAGGGCCACCCGGGTGGTGGTGCCGGTGCCGGCGAAGGGGTCCAGCACGAGATCGCCCCGGTACGAGAAGAGCTTCATGAGCCTGCGGGGCAGCTCCTCGGGGAACATGGCGGGGTGGCCGTAGTCCTTCATCCGGTGCTCGGGGGGAAAGGTCCAGCGGGCCATCACCCACTCCTTGAACTCCTCCACCGTGATGTCGATATCCTCCCTGCGGCCGGCCTTCCTGTGGGTCTCCTTGTCAAAGATCTCGATGAACTCCCAGGTGTACTTCAGGTAGGGCATGGAGGGAGACTTCCAGGAGCCCCAGGCCGTGTATTTGGCATTGTAGTTGTGCTTCTCCCAGAGAATCTCCGCCTTCCAGAGGAGGCCCAGGTCCGAGAGCTGCCGGGAGATGATGTGGTGGGTGGGGATGTAATCGGAGAAGAGGGGCTGGACGTTCACCGCGATCCGGCCGCCGGGTTTCAGGACCCGGGCGCACTCACGCCAGACGGCGCCGAGCCGGCAGAAGTAGTCGTTCCAGTCATGGGTGTCGTCATGGGGATCCCCTGCGTAGGCATGGCCGAAGTTGTAGGGGGGAGAGGTGATGACGAGGTCCACGGATCCCGATGGGATGGCGGAGAGGACCGCCCCCGCGTCGCCGCAGATGATCCGGTTCACGAACCGGTCCAGCCCCGCAGGTTCCGGTGCCTCGACACGCGATTTCGCCGACTTGGTGCCCTTCCGGATCCGTTCCTTCCCGGGCTTGTCCCGTACCTTCTCAGGCCGCCTGGACCGCATGTCCCTGGAGGGAACGGTTGGTCTCCAGAGTGTTTAACAGTAGCCACCGGCCGGTGGGATCCGGGCACGAGACCCCGGATACCCTGGCCCATGGGTGGGGTTTCTTCATCTGCCCCCTCCTCCAGACAAGGGGGTATTCCTGTGCCCGTGCCGCGATGAAGGTGAATGTCGTTCCGTACATGGGGAGACGGGTCGGGAAGGGGGGATAAACCCCTTCGGGCTGCGCGGGGTGAAAGTGGTCCGCAGGGGACAGGGTTAATGTTCCCGAAGGGTCAGTACAATCCGGGAACGGCCATGCTGGACGTGAAAGACCTGCACGTGGAGGTCGGCGATAAGGAGATCCTCCACGACATCAACCTCCAGATCGGCGAGGGGGAGACCCACGTGCTGATGGGCCCCAATGGCTCAGGGAAGTCCACCCTCCTGATGACGATCATGGGCTTTTCGGGCTACACGGTGACACAGGGGTCCATCCGGTTCAAGGGGAAGGACGTCACCGGCCTTCCGGTGAACGAACGGGCAAAGATGGGGATGGGGATCATGTTCCAGCGCCCCCCCACGATCAGCGGCCTGAAGCTCTCCAAGCTCCTGACGGCTGCGTCAGGGAAGACCAGGGAGGAGATCGAGCAGTATGCCCGGGCCGTGAACATGGAACGGTTCCTGGACCGGGACATCAACAAGGGCTTTTCCGGCGGCGAGATCAAGCGGAGCGAGGTGCTCCAGCTCTCGGTACAGCAGCCGGACTTCGTCATGCTGGACGAGCCGGAGAGCGGAGTGGACCTGGAGAACATCTCCCTCATCGGCGCAACCATCGGCCAGCTGCTGGACAAGGACAAGCACATCGTCCACCGGAAGAAGAGCGGCCTCATCATCACCCATACGGGCTTCATCCTGGACTACATCGACACGAACCAGGGACACATGATGTGCGACGGTATGATCAAGTGTCACGGGGCCGCCCGTGAGATGCTGAAGGAGATCCGGGAACGGGGCTACAAGGAGTGCCTGGAATGCAGAAAGTGAACGTGCCGGGTTCCCTCACCGCCGAGGACCGGGAACGGATGGCCCAGGTGGGGATCGATCTCGCCATGACCAGCCGGTGCGGGTCCTACCTCCAGCTGAACCAGGACGTTGCCCATGCGACCTGCTCCGAGTCCGGGATCGAGGTCCTCTCCATCGCCGACGCGCTGGACATGTACCCGGAGCTGGAGGCGAAGTACTGGAAGGTGGTACCGAAGGACAAGGACGAGGTAACGCGACACGTGGCCGCCCAGAAAGAGCCCCGTGGCTACGTGATCATCGGCAGGAAGGGGTCGAAGAACATCCTCCCCATCCAGGCCTGCCTGTACCTGGGGAAGGAGCAGATCCAGTCGGTCCACAACATCATCATCGCGGAGGAGGACGCGGAACTGCACATCGTCTCCGGCTGTGCCAGCGCCCGGCACGTGGGGAAGGGGGGCGCCCACTACGGGATCTCGGAGTTCTACGTGGGGAAGAACGCCAAGATCTCCTTCACCATGATCCACACCTGGGGCGAGGAGATCGAGGTGTATCCCCGGAGTGCCTCCCTCCTGGAGGAGGGTGCCACCTTCCTCTCCAACTACGTCTGCATGCAGCCGGTGAAGAAGGTACAGATGTACCCCACCGCCACACTGGCGGGGGCGGGGGCGGTGGCCCGGTTCTCGTCCATTGTCATCGCCTCGCCCGGATCCTACATGGATCTCGGGTCGCGTGCCATCCTGGCAGCCAGGGGCTCCTCCGCCGAGCTGATCACCCGTGCCATCACCCGGGGCGGGACCATCATCTCCCGGGGCGAGATCCAGGGAAACGTGGAAGGCACGAAAGGCCACCTGGAGTGCAAGGGCCTGATTCTCCGGGACGGCCTGATCCACGCAATCCCGGAGATCCACGGCGAGGTGGTGGGCACCGAGCTTTCCCACGAGGCCGCCGTGGGGAAGATCGCCCAGGAGGAGATCGAGTACCTGATGGCCCGGGGGCTCTCCGAGGAGGAGGCCACGGCAACCATCATCCGGGGATTCCTGGACGTGAAGATCCAGGGGCTCCCTGACGCACTCCAGCACCAGATCGATGCCGCCATCGACACCGCCGAGTCCGGGTTCTAGCCCGGGAGAAGGGGACGAGTACCGGGAAGCACGGGCCCGGATGGTCGAATACCAGATCGCGGCCCGGGGGGTGCGGGACCCCCGGGTCCTTTCTGCCATGCGTGAGGTCCCCCGCCACCTCTTTGTCCCGGATGCGCAGCGGTCCGCGGCGTACGACGACCGTCCCCTCCCCATCGGGAGCGGGCAGACCATCTCACAGCCCTACATCGTGGCCCTGATGACCGAGCTCCTGGAACCGATGTCCGGTGATACCGTTCTTGAGATCGGTGCCGGGAGCGGGTACCAGGCCGCAATCCTCGCGAAGCTCGTCTCCCGTGTCGTCACCATCGAGCGCCTGCCCGAGATTGCGACGTCGGCCCGGGAACGGCTGCATCGCCTGGGAATCACCAGCGTGGCCGTGGAAGTCGGCGACGGCACGATGGGGTTCCCCCCGGAGGCACCCTACCAGGGGATCCTGGTCACCGCGGCGACGCCGGAGATCCCGGCCCCGCTCCTGGACCAGCTGGCAGAAGGGGGGCGGCTCGTGGCTCCGGCCGGCGGCAGGGACGTCCAGGAGCTGATCCGGGTCCGGAAGCAGGGGGGCGAGCTCATCCGGGAGTACCACGGAGCCGTCTGTTTCGTTCCCCTCATCGGCGAGTTCGGCTGGAAGGGGAGGTGGTGATACCGTGGGGATCCGGGACGTGACCCGCCCCCTGGGGCCGCGAACCATGGTGTTCCCCGGGGACGCTGCCCCCTCCTTCCGGTCCCGTTCGCTGGGGGGATCCGTGGTCTCAGACCTCTCCCTCTCCACCCACTCGGGGACCCACATCGATGCCCCCTCCCACTATCTTCCCGGCGGAACCCCCGTGGACCGGATCCCGATGGGACACCTGGTGGGCCGTGCCATGGTCCTGGACCTGCGGGAGGCCCCGAGCGGGATCCCGGTGTCGGCACTCACGGGCAGGATCCGGGGACACACCCGGCTTCTCCTCCGGACCCGGTTCTCGGCCTCCCCGGTCTTCTCCCCGGACTACCCCCACCTGACGGCCGGCGCTGCGGCGATGGTCACCCGGGCCGGGATCACCACGCTGGGCATCGACTCCCCCTCCGTTGAGGCCTTTAGCGGTGATGGTTCGGTGCACCGGCTGCTGCTGGGACGCGGCATGGTGATCCTGGAACTCCTGGACCTGGACGGGGTTCCTGAGGGATCCTACTGGATGGTGGCCCTCCCCCTCCGGCTGGAAGGGATGGACGGGTCGCCGGCACGGGTCATCCTCATCGATGGGGAGGTGGGCACATGAGTACATTCGCGGATCCCCTGCAGGATGCCGTCTCCCGCCTCCGCGGCCTGGTTGCCGAGAGCGGATGCGAGGAGGGGGTGGTGACCATCCGCAGGACGCCGGACGCTCCCCGGTGCCGGTACGAGCGCGGGGCCGTCATCCAGGCGGAGTTCGGGGGGAGGACGGCGGCGGTCTGCACGCAGGACCCGGTGCAGACCACCACCCGGATCTTCTCCATGTTCGATGCCGCGATGGATACCCCACAGAAGAGATCGGCAGCCCTCGCCATCCTGAACGTGGTCTCGGCATTCTTCTGCCTGGCAAGGAAGGTCCATGCCTGCCCGCCGGAGTGTCGGGATGCATGCCTGCAGGAGCTGGCCGATACACTCCGGGGAAAGAGCGTCCATGCCCCGGGGATTCTCCCCGGGGTGGACGGGACCACCGGGATCATCTGGGTCGAGACGCCGGAGGAAGCCGATGTCGTGCTCGTCCACGCCGCCGCCCTCCTCCGAGGGGGGGAGGGTTCAGGGATAGGGAATCCGTCCCGGATCCTCATCCTGGGACCCTCGGCGGCAGGGGTGGCGGCGCTCACGGCACGGCCCCACTGGTGCCCCTACGGCAGGTAGGGAGGCTTTTTTTTCTTCCACGCCCTTCCGGTAGTAGATATGCTCTTTGGCTCCTCCGGGATCCGGCAGCCCTTCGGACCGGATCTCCTCTCCCTTGCGGTGGCCGCCGGAAGGGCCGTGGCAGGGTCCGCCTCCCGGGTGGTGCTGGCCCACGACACCCGGACCACGGGGCCGCTCCTTGCAGGTGCGGTCGCGTCCGGACTCATGGCCGG
>JAJRDC010000102.1 GCA_028678635.1 Methanomicrobiales archaeon | reverse complement strand
CAGAGGAATACGGTGCCGAGGTCCCCTTTGTGAGGCCGCCGGAGATCTCGGAGGACGTGGCATCGGAACTCGTCACCCAGCATGCCGTCACCTATCTGGAGGAGCAGGAGGGATACCCCATAGGAATCGCGGTCACGGTGCAGCCATCCACCCCCTTCTGCTCCTCCGCCGATATCGACGGGTGTGTGCGCCTGCTCCTGGAATCTGATGCCGACAGCGCATGGAGTGGACGGGAAGTCCAGGATCGCCCGGAGTGGATGTACAGTATCGATAAGAAGGGATACGGACGGAGCCTCCTTGGGACCGACATGACCGGGGATGTGGGAGTTTCCCAGACCCTTCCACGGTTCTATGTCCCGAACGGCGGCATCTATGCCACCCGGCGGTCGGTCCTCTTTGACCAGAATTCGATCTTCGGAAGGGTCTCCCGGATCTGGGTCATGCCGCGCCTCACCTCGATGGATATCGACGATCCCATTGACCTCGAGTTTGCGGATTTTCTCGTGAGAACCGGAAGGATCTGAAAACCCGGGAGAAACGGGAGATCAGTGGTTCGGGGATGCCTCCCCACCCACCTGCATCCGGTAGTACTTCGCGTAGAAGCCGTCCGCTGCCAGGAGCTCATCGTGGGTCCCTGTCTCAACGACCCTTCCCTTCTCGATCACCACGATGCAGTCGGCGTACTTGACGGTGGAGAGCCGGTGGGCGATGGTGATGATGGTATATTTTTCCTGAAGCTCGCTGATGGAGTCCTGGATGATCTTCTCGGACTCGCTGTCCAGTGATGACGTGGCCTCGTCCAGGATGAAGATCTCCGGGTTCTTGTAGATCGCCCGGGCCAGGGCAATCCGCTGTTTCTGCCCCCCGGAGAGCTTGGTCCCCCGCTCCCCCAGGAGGGTGTCATATCGGTCCGCCAGCCCCATGATGAACTCATGGGCATTCGCGATTTTCGCCGCCTCCATGGCCCCGGGAAGGGAGATCTCGCTGGATCCGTAGCAGATGTTCGCGAGGACCGTATCATTGAAGACCAGGATCTCCTGGCTCACAACCCCCAGTTTCCGCCGATAGGACTCCAGGGTATAGTTCCGCAGGTCTTCCCCGTCGATGAGGATTGTCCCCGTATCCGGATCAATGAGCCTGGTGATGAGATCCACGACGGTGGATTTGCCTCCCCCCGAAGCCCCTACGAGAGCCACCATCGAGTTCTTCGGGATCCGGATGCTCACATCAGAGAGCACCGGTACCTGCCCGTCATAGGAAAAGGAGACGTGGTTCAGGGTGATCTCACGGCGGAAACCGGGGAACGGGAGAGGCCCGGCCTTCACCTTCCGGTGGGCCGTTACATCGGTGAGCAGCTGGTCGATCTTGTGGAAGCTGGGGATCTCTCTGGCCAGCTCATGTCGTCGGGAATTGATGTCCCTGAGGGGGGCCTGGATCCGGACGAGCACGAAGAGGAAGAGGAGGAGCAGGGCCAGCTGGATGTGGAAGATATTGACCGAGAAGAAGAGGACGGCAACGGCAATCACGAAGATGATGGTCTGGAAAAGGATCTCGATACTCGCGCCCGTGATGCCGAAGCCCACGTAGCTCTCGCCAAACCTCCGACTGATCCCCCGGAAGTGATCCACCTCCCCGGGCTCGGTTGAGGAGGTCTTGATGAGACGGAGCAGCCCCAGCCGCTCAGAGAGGAACTCATTCTGCTCTATGCCCAGATCCACGAGCTGCCTGCCGTAGATGCTGGAACGTTTCAGCCACCGGTTCATCAGATAGAACGCGACGAGGGAGACGGCAAGGACAATGAGGGTAATCGGAACGGAGATATAGAGGAGCATGAGGGCATAGACCGAAATGAAGAAACAGTCGGTCACGTACTCGGTGATGGCAAAGAGCCCGTAGCCCGCGTTCTCGATCTCGGTCACCAGCAGGTTCACGAAGTTACCCGTCTTCCGCGATTTGTGGAACGAAATATCGGCTGAGAGGATTGCCCGGAAGGCCGCTACCTTCATGTTCTGGATGAAGCTGACCCGGAGATTCACCTGGGTCTTCTTCTTCACAAAGAGGAGGATCTGCCCGATGAGGAAGAGGATGGTGATGAGGGCGAGGAGCGTGGTGAAGGTGAGCGGGATTCCAAAGGCAGAGAAGATCGTATTCAGGATCTCCCAGAGGGTACCACCGGGTTCTTCCGGGCTTTCCATCATCTGGACCAGGGGCACGAGGGCTCCCAGGCTCACGGCCTCGAAAAAGGCGCAGACGATGGCAAGGACCACGAACAGGGCAAGCCCCTGCCAGTAGGGGAGCATGTACTTCCCCATGAGGAAGAAGTCCCTGAAGGGTTCCCGGGGAACCACCCCGAGGATCTTCCTGAACACGAGCCTGCCGATCATTGCCCTGCAACTCCGTCGAGGCTTCCGCGAGTACTATCCATCCTGCCCCCTCTTAAAGGAGGTTGAATGGGTCCCGCCGGTTCTCCAGGCCCATCTCCGCACCCTCGCCGCCTTAGGATGGGGTCCCCCTCCCCAGCATCAGCGGGAGGAGATCCATCCCATTCCGGAGACCAAAGGATCCCTTTGCCGCCTCGCGTTCCGTCAGCCTGCCGATGCTGTCCCGGGAGAGCCCCCGCACGGCAAACGGTACCGGATCCGCCGTGTGGGTCCTGAGCCGGATGGGGGTGGGGTGGTCCGGGAGCACCGCGATCACGCCGTCAAATGACTCCAGGATGGTCCCCACCATTCCGTCCACTCGCTCGATGGCCCGGACCTTCTCCTCCACGTTCCCCATGTGCCCGGCCTCGTCAGGGGCCTCGACATGGAGGTACAGGAAATCCAGCCGTGTGAGGGCCTCCACCGCGTACCTGGCCTTGGCCTGGTAATCGGTGTCCAGGTAGCCGGTGGCCCCGGGCACCCGGATCACCTCCATCCCTGCGTACTTCCCGATGCCATTCAGAAGGTCAACGGCGGCGATGATCCCGCCGGAGAGACCGTAGCGCTCCCGGAACGGGGGCAGGGCCGGTCTCCTGCCACCGCTCCACGGCCAGATCATGGTGGCAGGCGGTTTCCCCTGGCGGATCCGGGTCCGGTTCACCTCATGGTGCGCGAGGATTGTCCGGCTCCATTCCATCGCCCGCCGCAGGATCGGCCCGTCCCACCCGAGGGGGAGGTGGGATTCGATAGGCAGTCCCGCGATATCATGGGGAGGGGTTGTCTCCGATCCCTTCCCCCGCTCCAGTACCATCAGGTTCCGGTAGCTGACACCCGGGTAGAACCGGGCCCCGTCAACAGACCCCTCCAGGGAATGGATCAGCTGGGCCCCTTCCCCGCTGGAGATATGGCCTGCGGTGAAGTCTGCCATGACACCGTCCGTCACGGTAACCAGGTTGCACCGGTAGGCCACGCTGTCGGCCCCCAGTTCCACGCCGATGGAAGCGGCCTCCAGCGGTCCCCGGCCCGTGTAGTACCGGGCAGGATCATACCCCAGGATCGAGAGGTTGGCGATGTCACTCCCTGCCTCGAACCCGGGAGGGATGGTCCGGAGGAGCCCGCAGGCCCCTTCCTCCGCGATCCGGTCAAAGTGTGGTGTCCGGGCATACTCCAGGGGAGTCTTCCCCCCCAGTTCTTCCAGCGGTTCGTCCGCCATCCCGTCACCCAGGACCACCAGGCACTTCCGCGGTTCCATGGCATTCACCTGACCAGGGACAGGAAGCCCAGGGTGGGGAGGGTGGTCACAAGCGCGGCCACCACCGCCCCCAGGGCGATGGCAGGAAGGGCGTACCGGAACGGGACATCGAAGATGAAGGCCACCACGCACCCGCTCCAGGCACCGGTCATGGGCAGCGGGACCGCGACAAAGGCAAAGAGGGCCAGGGCCTCGACCTTCTCCAGCCCCTGGAGCTTTGCGCGTGTCCGCTCAAAGAGCCAGCGGAAGAACCGGTCCGCCAGTGCCGAGTGCCGGATCAGGAAGTCTGAGACCGGTCCCAGGAGGAGCAGGAGGGGGATGATGGGGAGCAGGTTCCCGGCAAGGCCCAGGAGGAACGCCTCCACCGGCTGGTAGCCTGCCACGAGGGCAGCGGGTATCGCGTACCTGGCCTCGAAGAGGGGGATCGCCCCCAGGAGGAGGATCGTGAGGGCGGAGGCAACCTCCACGGGTCATCCCTCCCCTGCCATGGCCCGGGCGGCGGCGACGACGCTCTCCCGCGAACCCATGTTCGGTCTCCAGCCCAGGGATTTCAGCCGGTCGATGGAGAGGAGCATCCGGGGCACGTCCCCCACCCAGCCCCGTTCACCGCCGGTGTAGCGGTACCTCACCCCGGAGAGGCCCAGTGCCCGGACCACGATATCCGCAATGGTGGTGACATCGATCCAGTCCTCGGAACCGATGTTGTACACGTTCACCCTTTCCTTCGCATGGTCCACCGCAAAGAGCATCGCCCGGACGCACTCCGTCACCTCCAGGTAGGACTTGGTCTGGGACCCGTTGCCAAGGATCTCCAGCTCCCCGGGATTCTTCCGGAGCTTCCGGACAAAGTCCGGGATCACTCCATGGCCACTCCGGGGCCCGATGATGTTCGCGAACCGGAAGGTAGAGGACCGGATACCGAAGGAATGGGAGTAGGCAGAGATCAGGGCCTCGCAGGCCAGCTTGGTGGCCCCGTACACCGAGATGGGCTCGAGAGGGGTGTACTCCTCTGGGGTGGGGATCACCGATGCCTCGCCGTAGACGGTGGAGGTGGAGGTGAAGGCGATATTCCTGACGCCATGGTGCCTCATCGCCGCCAGCACGCGTTCGGTGGCAACGATGTTCTGCTGCACCTGCCGACCGGGTGTCGCGGCACTCTGCCGGACATCCGGATCGGCCGCCAGGTGAAAGACGATCCCCGCTCCCTCCAGGTGATCCTCCCAGCCGTTTCCCAGGAGGTCTGCGGTGACCAGGGTCACCGCGCCGTTCTCCAGGTGCCGTGCCAGGTGCTCCCTGGTCCCGGCGCTCAGGTTGTCGATGACCGTCACCCGGTCGCCGCGGGCCACCAGCGCGTCCACCAGGTGGGAGCCGATGAACCCCGCGCCCCCTGTCACCACGCTGAACATCATTAACTATTATCCCTCCCATGCTATAGGATTACTGCGATGTTCATCGGGATCGACCACGGGACCACCGGGATCCGGTTCGCCTCGCCGGAGGGAGCGTTCCGGATCAGCCGGGAGGAAGCCCGGGGCTTTGATGCGGGGATGCTCTCGCGCCTCTGCCCGCTGGATCACATCCGCCTGATAGCCGTCACCTACTCCATGGGGGACAATTTCTCGGAGATCCTGCCCATCCGTGCCGTCACAAACCGCGGCCTGGTGAGCCGGGAAGGGGCAGGGAAGCACATCGGCG
>JAJRDC010000204.1 GCA_028678635.1 Methanomicrobiales archaeon | reverse complement strand
TCCCTCCGGTTCCCGCACATCTCTCCGAAGGTGAAGGGGAGTGAGGCAGGGATGATCAGGATCAGGAAGACCTCAAAAAGGTTGGTGAACGGGTTCGGGTTCTCAAACGGGTGGGCTGCGTTGGCATTGAAGAATCCCCCGCCGTTGGTGCCCAGCTCCTTGATGGCTTCCTGGGAGGCGACGGGTCCCATGGCGATCAGCCCCGAACCACCACCGGTCACGGGATACGGGTCCAGGTTCTGGATGACTCCCTGGGATGCCAGCACGAGAGCAGCCACGAAGGCGACCGGGAGAAGGACATAGAGGACCGTGCGGGTCAGGTCCACCCAGAAGTTCCCGATCCGGTCCGTGTTTCTCCGGGTGATCCCCCGCATGACGGCGATCGCCACGGCGATACCCGTTGCAGCAGAAAGGAAGTTCTGGACGGTGAACCCGGCCATCTGTGTCAGGTAACCGGCCGCCGTCTCGCCGCTGTACACCTGCCAGTTGGTATTGGTCACAAAGGACGTGGCAATGTTAACGGCGGTGTGGAAGCTGAACCCGGGCAATCCCATCGGATTCAGGGGAAGGAGTCCCTGGAGGAGGAGGATGAGGAGCAGCACCGCGAATCCGATCGCAGAGAAGAGGATCATATCCGTCGCGTACTGGCGCCAGCCGGATTCCTGGCCCGGTGATGTACCGATGAGCCGGTAGATCCACCCTTCGATCCTTCCGGGGATTCCCCGGGACAGGGACCCTGAATACACCCGGGCCAGGTACTTCCCGAAGAAGAAGGCGGCAACGGTCACCACCAGCATGAAAAGAAGGACCGTTGCTCCGTCGATGAAGGGATCAGGCATGGCCATTCCCATCTCACCACCCAGCGCGGGTACCAGCCTGTGTGATCCTGCCCCGCAGGCATTTCATTCTTTGCAGGCCGTAAGATCCCGTGTTAGAGGAAGCTGAGTTCTACCTGACTTAAAGTCTTTGTGTAACTACCTGACAGGGCACCTTTGGGGATACCGAAACGGCGGGTGGGGACGCCCACGCGGCGGGGGGGGAACCGCAGGTTCTCCGAGAGGAGCATCTCAACAGCACGAATCTTAAGAACACCGAATATTGATAATGGAAAATGAGAACTACTTCTTCCTCGTGCGCCGCACGTTCTCCGGGTAGCGGGAGAGGGTGGCCTGGCGCTGGTGCTGGTACTTGGCGTCCTTCTTCAGGTTGTAGGGCTCCTCGGCCCGCTCGGTGGTGTAGAAGACCAGCTGGCCGATGGGCATCCCTGCGTACATCCGGACAGGGCGCTGGTTCACGTTGCACATCTCCAGCGTGATACTGCCCGAGAAGCCGGCATCGATCCACCCTCCCGTCTGGTGGAGCTCGACCCCCAGCCGGGCCACGCTGGACTTGCCCTCGATGGAGGCCACGATGTTGTCAGGCAGCGTGACGGTCTCAAGGGTCTCGGCCAGGACGAACTGCTGGGGGGGCATGACCAGGGTGGGTGCCCGCAGCTCCTGGACCTTTGCCGTTACCGACGCCTTCTCGTACGGGTCAATGACCTCGTCCCCCGGCTCGTACCAGACAAAGTGGTCCCCGAGCCGTATGTCCAGCGAGTTGGGCTGGACCAGCGAGGGGTCGTAGGGATCGACCTTGATGTGCCCGCGGGCGATCCGGTCCCGGATCTGCCAGTCCACGAGAATCATGCTGGATTATTATAGAGAATCCGTGGGCAATAATGCTGGTGATCGCCCTGCGGAGCACACCATCCAGCCTCTGTACATCATGTACTGTTCACCTTTCAGATCGTTCTAGTGGGACGCTCCTGGGGGGGCTCTGCCCCCCGCCGCGTGGGCGTCCCCCCGGTGAGGATGGATAGATCCCTCAGTTGTCAGCCACCTACGCCGCAATCCCAACACAGCCCGGCTCACCCTATCCTCACGGGGGTGGGATTGGGAGGGGGTATGCCCCCTCCCGCAGAAATGCCGGAAAAGGAATGGTGATGTATTCTGGGGGAATCCGTTGTTATTGTTACTCTTCCTTTCCCTCCGGCTCATGTTCCGGCTCCATGTGCCACTCCGCCCTCCGGAGCAGGCCGTGGATCGTGGAGACCTCCCGGGTGGTGAGCCGGGTCCGGCCCAGGATCCGGCGCATCATGATCAGCGTGTTCTTCCGCTTGTGCGCCGGGTGGTCCATCCGGTCCAGCATGTGGTCGATGTGCCGGTACAGGCACTCCATCTCCTCCCGGGAGGCGATCCGGTACTGGGGCGGGGGGAGGTCGGCCAGCTCGTAGCAGACGACGGCCACCGCGTGGGAGAGGTTCAGGATCGGGTACTCAGGCGAGCCCGGGATCGTGCAGATCAGGTCGCATCGCTCCACTTCGGCGTTGTTGAGCCCCCAGTTCTCCCGGCCGAAGAGGATGGCAACCTGCCCTGCCATATCCTTCAGCTGCTCCCGGAGCTCCTTCGGGGTGGAGAAGGGCATCCGGATGGAATGGCAGACCGACTTGGAGAGCTCGCCCGTCGTGGCCACCGTGAGATCGTGGGTGGCAACGACATCGTCCAGGGTCATCTCCTCGGCATGCTC
>JAJRDC010000264.1 GCA_028678635.1 Methanomicrobiales archaeon | reverse complement strand
GCGTTAAACCTCTTTGAGGAACTGGCGGAATACCCGGAGGAGTTCAACGCGGTGTTCCACCAGCTGGACAACGGTGCCCGCATCGTGGACTGCGGCATTTCCACGCGGGGCGGTTACCGGGCGGGCGAGATGTTCACCGAGATCTGCATGGGTGGCCTCGCCGAGGTCACGACCACCATGGGAAAGGTGAAAAACATCCCGCTGCCCTTCATCGAGGTCAGGACCGATTTCCCGTCCATCGCCTGCCTGGGGGCGCAGAAGGCAGGATGGACGGTGAAGGTGGGCAATTACTTTGCCATGGGCAGCGGGCCGGCGCGGGCTCTCTCGCTCAAGCCCAAGCACACCTTCGAGGTCATCGATTACGAGGATGACTTCGAGTACGCGGTGATCTGCCTGGAGAGCGACCACCTCCCCAACGGCGAGGTAATGGAGAAGATCGCCGAGGAGTGCGAGGTGGAGGCGTGCAACGTCTGTGCCGTCGTGGCCCCGACCGCATCCCTGGTGGGCTCCGTCCAGGTGGCCGGCCGCTGCGTCGAGACCGCCATCTACAAGCTGAACGAGCTGGGCTTTGATACCCGGAAGGTCATCTCGGGGATCGGCACGGCACCCATCGCGCCGGTGAAGAAGGACGCCACGAAGGCCATGGGGTCCACGAACGACGCAACCATCTACCATGGGTCCATCTTCCTGACCATGAAGGCACCCGATATCAAGGATTACCTGGACAGGATCCCGTCCAACAAATCGAAGGGGTACGGGAAACCCTTCTACGAGATCTTCAAGGAGGCCAAGTTCGACTTCTACCAGATCGATACCTCCCTCTTCTCCCCTGCAGAAGTGGTTATTAATGAGCTCTCCGAGGGCGTCGTGTACCACGTGGGCACCCTGAACCCCGAGGTCATCATCAAGTCCTTCGGCCTGGCCTGACCCTCTCAGAATCTTTCTTTTCCTTTTCGACGTTACATCAGAGTATCAATCGCACGTTCTAGTGAGGCGCTCCTAGGGGGCTGTCGCCCCCAGCCGCAGGGGCGTTCCCCGTGGTTAATCGGGAATGTGGGACAATCCGGTGAAACGCTGACGTGGAGTGACTATCCTCATCGGGGGTGGGACCGGGAGGGGGCAGCCCCCCACCCGTCTGTTTGTAGGATGGACATATCAACCGATAAGCCGAAAAACCAGGGATTCAGCCATGCTTACCCGATGGAGTGACCGCAGCGTTACTGTTATGAGGTGCCGACGTCCATCCTAGATCCCGGGCTTGTGGTCTAGCTGGTTAGGATACCGCCTTTACAAGGCGGGGATCAGCGGTTCGAATCCGCTCAAGCCCACTCCTCCCGCGGCAGACTTTTTCCTGCTGAGCATCGGGGCACAGGCTTCTTGCATACATCTGGTGAGACCCTCTTGGGGACTCCGCTGAGGCTCCGCCCCCGCCGCGTGGTCATCTCCCCGCCGGGGTGTAATGGCATCCGGTGATCCGTGACCGCCATGGAGCAACTATCCTCGCGGGGGAGGGGCCGGGAGGGGGCAGGCCCCCTCCCGCACCAGTGCCGGAAAAGTCCATGGTGCCGCCATCATCACGTTCATCATCCTGAAAGGGCAATGCATCCCTCATGGGAACGGAGTCCGGGAAGAAGGCAGGGACGAGCACCCGGTGCGAGGAGCATGCGAAGGCCGGCCGGCATGACGAGGCCATTGAGTGCTACGAGGAGCTGCTGGAGGCCGACCCGGAGAACGCCAACCTCTGGCTGTGCAAGTGCAACGAGCTGAAGGCCGTGGGCAAGAACGAGGAGGCGCTGGAGTGCTACAACACGGCGCTCCGGTTTGATCCCAGGTCCTGCCAGGCCTGGGTCAACAAGGGGAATACCCTCGTCAAGCTCCGGCGAACCGACGAAGCGATGGAGTGCTTCACGAAAGCCCAGAAGGTCACGAAGAAGTCCCATTAGGCAGGGTGCAGGGATCCGACGGGGAGGGAGGAGAGCGGTGACGGAAGCGGTGATGGTCCGGTACGGGGAGCTCTTCCTGAAGAGTGAACCCGTGATGAGGCGGTTCACCGCTGCGCTCACCCGGAACATCGGCGCCGCCCTGGATGCAGCGGGCCTCCCCCACCGGATCGAGGTGCATCGCGGCCGGATCCTGATCTACGGCGAGGATCCCCGGAAGATCGCTGAGGCAGTATCCCGTATCTTCGGGGTGGTGGGGGTCTCGGTGGCTATGGTCACTGATAACTCCATGGATGCCATTGCAGGGGCGGCGGCTGACATGGCCGGCCGGCAGCTGAGGAAGGGGATGACATTCGCCGTGCGGGCACGGAGGTCCGGTGTGCCCGGGTTCACCAGCCAGCAGCTGGCCGCGGCCGTGGGAGATCGGATCCGTTCGACCAGCGGCGGGGCACGCGTGGACCTGGATCTCCCGGACTACGAGATCTTCGTCGAGGCCCGGGAGTTCGGCGGCCTCGTGTATGATAGCCGCACCGACGGTCCCGGGGGCCTTCCCGGGGGAACGCAGGGGAAGGTCCTCACACTCTTCTCCGGGGGCATCGACTCCCCGGTGGCCACCTGGCTGATGATGCGCCGTGGGTGCACCGCGACGCTCCTCCACATGGCAGGCGGCCGCTGGGCGGGAAAGGACCTGCTCCCTGCCGTGCACCGTCACCACGAGGTCCTTTCCCGCTGGAGTCCCGGGATACCCACGGATTTGGTGGTGGCAGACATGGAGCCGGTATATGACCGGCTGGTGGAGATGAAGGAGCCCAGGTACCGGTGTGTGCTCTGCAAGCGGTTCATGCTCAAGGCGGCATCAGCTCTCGCGGCAACGGAAGGCGCCGATGCTGTCGTGACCGGTGAAAACCTGGGCCAGGTGGCGTCCCAGACCCTCCGGAACCTCTCCGTCATCGCGGGAGCCGCGTCAGTGCCGGTGCTGCGCCCCGTCATCGGCCACGACAAGTGGGAGATCGTGGATCTGGCCCGGAAGATTGGCACCTTCGACGAGGTGCAGGGGGAGACCGGGTGCAACGTGGTCCCGCGGTATCCTTCCACGTCGGCGAGGGACGAGGTGATCCGAAAGAAGGAGGAGGAACTGGATCTCTCTTCTCTTGTCGACCAGATCCTGGCGACGGCAGAGCGGTACCGGGCACTCAACGGGGCTTTTAAACCTGTCGTTAAGATAACCTTATTAGTGGCTTGTATCCAATATCCTCAGCTGGGGGCGGGAGGGGGAGGGAGGCTGCGCCCCCCTCCCGTCGCCCTCCCCCGCGTGAGGATGGATGCGCCAAGTACTTATTTTGTGCAAGGATTATCCAGCGGATTACCCCACCGAGATCCCGTTCTCCTTCGCGATCTCCCGGAAAGAGGCGGCGACATGCTCTGCCTGTCGCCGGGTAAGGCCGTAGGTGTTGTACTTCCAGACCCGGGTTGCGCCGGGGAACAGGCCGCCGATGCCCCGCTCCTTCAGGGCTGAGGTCAGGAAGTATCCCTTCTTCTTGTGCGTCCGGGCCACCATGTCAAAGGACCCGATGGTATCAGCCCGGGTCAGTGTGTGGCGGCGGGGCGTCTCAGAGAGAATCTTCGTGCCATTGATGGATGAGAGACCGTCAGCGACCAGCCGGGCGTTCTCCAGTTCCTCCTGCCACCGGTTCACCCGCTCCTTCACGTGGGGGAAGGAGGCCATCAGGCCCATGACGGTGGCACCCATCAGGGTGCAGCCCATCATCTCCACCTCCTTCACGCCGAAGGTCCGGTTGGTCTTATCCCCCCGGATCCCGGTGGTCCGGAAGATTCTCCCCGCATACTCCGATGTGGTGGCCAGCATCCCCGAAGGTGCAGGGGCGGCCATGGACTTGTGCCCGGATCCCACCACGAAATCGACGCCAAGGGCTTTCCCGTCCACGGGAAGGATCCCCACCGAGTAGGCCCCGTTGTAGAGCACCGGGACATCGTACTGTGCAGCCGCCTTCGCGATCTCCCGGACCTGGTGCTCGTTCCCGTACTGGTAGTCAAAGTGGTCCACGAAGAGGAGCGGCGGGGCTGACCCGAACTCCCGGGTCACCGCCTCCAGGGTGGCCGCCGCTGCTTCACCGGTGATCCGGTGGTTCCCGTCCACCGGGATCTCGCGGGGCACGCCGCCGGCAGATTCCACGGCGAGAAACGCGGTGTAGTGGGAGAGGGCGGTGAGGATCACTGGCTGACCGGGTGAGACGAGGGTATGGGTCACCGCCTGGAACCCCCGGCGGGCACCGGGCACGACGCGGGCCACGTCCATCTGCACGAAGGCCGCCAGGTCCCGGTGGAAGGCATCCAGCGGGGGTTTCTTGATGGTGTCCAGGCGGAAGGGTTTCCCGCAGGCGTCGCAGACCGAGTACCCGTCGCCGTAGGCGATGACGGCCTTCATGGCCTCTGCCGTGAGCCGGCCCCCCGACTGGATCGGATCCAGGTTGATCATGGTCTCCTCCCGGTCCCGGACCTCGATCTCCCCGCAGAGCCTCATCTCAGCAGCTCCTGCTCGATGGCATCCACCTCGCGCCGCAACACCGCGATCCGGTCCCGCACCCCGGCCCGCTGCGCCTCATCGAGCCGGTGATCCGGCGCGGTGCTGCGCAGGAGCACC
>JAJRDC010000237.1 GCA_028678635.1 Methanomicrobiales archaeon | reverse complement strand
TGGAGGTACAGGAAGGGTATCCCATCTCGTTCCAGATCCGTGCGACGGATCCCAACTCGGATCCCCTCGCCTACTCCTTCAGCCCGCCCATCTTGGGTGCGACCCTTGACCCGGCCACGGGTCTCTTCACCTGGAAACCTGCACCCGCCCAGATCGGGCCCCACACAATCACCTTCACCGTCAGCGACGGCCTGTACCCTGTCTCAGAAACGATCACCATCACCGTCGTTCCCGAGCGTATATATTCCACGGCTGACACCTACGTGGATGCCGGGTTCACCACTACCTTTGACAGACAGCGCCGACGGATCCCGGTCAGGGACGCAAATTTCGGAGGGCTCTCCGCCATTTCCGTCGTGCGGGGCAGCGTCGGCGGCCTTGGCGATTACCTGTACTGGCAGGGATCTCTGGTCCGGCTCGACCTGGCCCTGGCACCGGCAGGTGTCAGCAGGTCGGCGATCTTTCTCACGCTGACCAGGCCGGAACACGAGCCTATTGCCATCTACCGGATGCTCGTGCCGTGGGAGGAGATGGAGGCATCCTTCACCCGCCCGTGCACCGGCTGCTCCCCGTGGGCTTCCGGCTGGAGCGGGGGGATGAACTACGCGGCCATCCCGACCGATACCGTCCTTGCCACCGGTGCAAAGGGAAGTATCGTTTCCCTGAACGTGACTGCTGACGTGCGGTCCATGCGTGCCGGCACACCCAACTACGGCTGGTTCATCCGGTCCGCGGCGCCCCCCGGTGCAGCGGACATCACCCAGACCGCCTTTTATTCGAGGGAGGCTGCTGGTAACCGCCCGTACCTGGGGAGCACCCTGCACAACCCCCGGATCCGGGCGCGTGAACTCCGGGAAGGGGGTGCCACCACGGCGGAGGCTGCGGAAGACCTCCTGCGGGAGTTCGGCCTTTCCGCCGACCGCACAGCCGCCATCCTTCTCGATGAGGATTTTTCCCTCACCGGTGTTGCTGAAGCCCTGCGGGATGTCTTCGGGCTGGATGCCAACGGCGTTGCAGGGACCCTGAAGGGTGTCGCGGTGCCGGTGACCGGTATCGGCACGATTCTGAGGGACGTGTTCGGGCTGGATGCCGCCCAAACCACCGCCATGCTGCATGCGACCGGGTGGGATGCCCGCCGTGCCTATGACGTCCTCACCCAGGTCTTCGGGATCACCGACGTGATCGGGGCAGAGCGGATCCTCCATGACGCCGGCTATCCCATGGAGGAGTACCTGGAGTTCACGGCCCTCGACAGCGTGCGGGAGTTCGCCCCCCTCCTGGGATTCGACCGGGCCCACCGGGGACTGCCTATGTCGGCAGAGACCTACTTCGCCCGGGTCCTGACGCCGTCTATCTCAGTCCCCCGGTGGTCCATCACCTGGGTCCCGCGGGGCGATGCCCCGGACCGGCTCTGCGGTCGCGACGAGTGCGCCCAGGGCATGCAGAACAACGATATGGGCCTCCTCCAGGCCGGTTCCGTCCCCACCTACTACCAGGTGATTTCCGACGTGGACTCGGGACGGCTGCGGATCCAGTACTGGTGGTACTATGGATTCCAGGGACCCTGCAATTCCTTCATTGAGGGCCCTGACGGGGCACACCACGGCGATTGGGAGCGTATCTACGTGACCACCAGCCCGGACCGGTCGCGGATCGATGCGGTGACCTACGGCCAGCACGGGGGCTGGTACACCCGGCTCCCCGGATCCTTTGGGACATTCGGCACCCATCCCCAGGTATACACCGGTAAGATCGCTCACGGAACCTACCATGACCGGTGCCAGGCTCCCGAATGCTCGGATGCCCTGCCCGGTCTGGAGTGCCGCTACTTCGGTGATTTCCGGAACCCGGCCACCGACGACTGGTGGGACGCGAGCACGAATCTCGTAAGCCTCCGGTCCATGAGAGAGAGCTGGATGGATTCCGACCGGATCGGCGGGCGGTTCCCTGAAGTGATCGACGGGTACTCTATCGCGAACTGGCGCTGGGGACCGAACATCGACTACTGCAATGTCTGGATCCTGTGGTGCTGGGACTGGGAGACAGACACCGCCTGCGGCAACCATCCCACCCAGAACGAGCCTTCCTGGACGATGTCCCACTGCGCGGACGACGGCTGCGACCGAAGCCAGGGGTGGCCTCCCGGGCTCACAGGCATATCACCTCCTGTCATGCCTGCTTCCGCCACCGCCTCCCGCAACGGATTTCCGGGTCCCCTCTCCGGGGAGATCCGTGATGTGGTTCAGCGTGCCATCGCAGGATCACTAGACCTACCTATCGATGATGTGAAGACTGCAGATGAGGAAGGCCTTTCGCTCTGCAGCCTGGCAGACGAGAAGGGACCGGGTCTTGCAGATCTCTGGAAGGCCGGTGCCGGTAGGCGGCAGGAGACTCTGGACCAGGCAGTGGATGCGGGACTCATGACGGAAGAGCAGGCTGCCTGGATCGCGGAGCGGATGGCAGCCTTCGATCCCTCACGCGATTGTTCCCGGATCCCGGCACTGACGACCACCCCCCAGGGCAGTTGCCCATCATGCGGGTCACAGGGTCCAGGGGGACCCTGACGGGAGGGGACGCTGGTCAGGAAGGCTGTCTCTCCACCCCTTACGCCCACTTTCGTTCCCCGGGGGCCGGGCCTGGCCGTGTGGGGAGAAATTCCCGGAAAAACCACGGAAACGGGGAGAAAGTTTAAATGTGGCAGTATTGATCAATCTTTTGAGGTATCGTATGGCAATTGTAAAAAGCATCGGCGTGCTCTCGGTGGCAAAGATCTCCGCTCTCTTCGGGGCCATTGTAGGGCTGATCAACGGGATATTCATGGCCATCATGGCTGCCCTCATCGGACCCGCAATGGCGGCATTGGGAATCCCAGGGGTGGGGGCGTCCATTGGCATCCTCTCCATCCTGGCAGGGATCATCCTCGGAGCCATCTTCGGATTCATTGTCGGGGGCATCGGCGCCATCATCTACAACGTTTCGGCTTCCCTGCTGGGTGGGATCCGGCTCGATATCTGATCCCCTTTTCCTTTTTTCCGATCCCCGCATTCGCGAGGGGACGACAGTCATATTTCGATAGGCGATCCTTATCACGTGCTGCGTGCATATCGCCTCACCGGTAACGTGAGACCATGGAAGGCCCGGGCGTCCGGTTCATGGCAGAAATGCTGGCTCCCCTGGAGGGCCGGCCCGTCACACTGGCAGAGGGATCGAGCCGCATCGACTACGGAAAGATCACCGGGCAGCGGCTGCGGAAGGTCCACTGCATCGGGAAGCTCCTCTTCTTCCGGTTCCCCCGTGTCTCGATCCGGATCCACTTCCTGATGTGGGGCCGGTACCGGCTGAATGACCCGGCAGAGGGGAAGAGGCCCCGCCTCACCCTGCAGTTCGATGACGGAACCAGGCTGGACTTCTACACGACCGCTGTCGTGCTGCTCGCAAATCCAGAGGCGGACCGGCTCCATGATCCGGCGCTTGATCCCATGGACGAACGCTGGGATGTTGAACGGTCCCTGGCCAGCGCCCGGAAGCAACCCGGTGACCTGGTCTGTGACACCCTGATGGACCAGGGAGTCCTGGCCGGCCCCGGCAACATGATCAAGAACGAGGTCCTCTTCTTGGAACGGATCCACCCGGCCAGCCTCACCCGGTGCGTCCCCGACGGCACCCTGAGGGACCTCTTCCAGGCGGTGCGGAACTTCTCCCTCCGGTGGCTGGAACTGAAGCGGCAGGGGAAACGGAAACCCGTCCTCTCTGTCTACCAGAAGGGGACATGCCCTTCCTGCGGGGGAAAGGTACGGTCCGGCCGGATGGGGAGGCTGGAACGTATCTCTTTCTGGTGCCCGGCCTGCCAGGAAGAGTACCACTGCAGGGAAACCGGGCTGGGCCGGAAGCCCGGGCCCCGGGCTCACCACAGCACCCCGCGATGAGGGAGACCCCAACCTTATCATCCCGGGACAGCCCACGCTCATTCAGGAACAGCCAGTGCTTGCCATCGCTGCCCTCGCCCTCGTCCTGGCCCTTGCCTTCACCTTCACGAACGGGTTCCAGAACGCCGGCGCCATGGCCGCCACCTTCATCACTTCCCGGTCGGCA
>JAJRDC010000119.1 GCA_028678635.1 Methanomicrobiales archaeon | reverse complement strand
TGGAGCGGGAAAAGTACCGGGTGACGTACCTGGACCATGCCACCGCGGGGACGGTTCCCGCGATGCTGGATATCCTGAAGGGGCAGGGCATCGGACGGGTCCACTTCACCGACCCCTGCGACCAGCCCCTGGAGGGGGAGATCCTCCGGGAGGCCGCGGCCCGGGGGATAGACCCTGTGGTGGGCGATACACCCCTCTTTCTGCTGGACAGGAAAGAGGTGATGCAGTACTTTTCCCATCTCTCCCGCTACTCCCTGACGCAGTTCTACGTTGCCCGGCGGAAGGCAACGGGTATTCTCATGGAGGACGGGAAACCCCGGGGCGGGCGGTGGACCTTCGACACCTCCAACCGGGAGCCCCTGCCCCGCGGCCTCTCGCCCCCGCCTATTCCTGAGATCCCCGAATCGGGATACGTTCGGGATGCCCGGGACTACGTGAAGGAACAGTTCCCCCATGCACCCGGCGACGACACCCCCTTCTCCTGGCCGGTGACCCACGGGGATGCCGAGATCTGGCTCCGTAACTTCCTTGAACACAGGCTGGCCTTCTTCGGCACGTACGAGGATGCCATCCACCGGGATGAACCCTACCTCTTCCACTCCCTCCTTTCTCCACTCCTGAACATCGGGCTTCTCACACCGAAGCAGGTGGTGAATGCCACCCTCGCCCATGCCGGGGAACACGACGTGCCCCTCAATTCGCTGGAAGGGTTTATCCGGCAGATGATCGGGTGGCGGGAGTTCATCCGGGCGGTCTACGTGGTGGCGGGGGAACGGCAGCGGAAGGGCAACTTCTGGGGCCACACGAAGGGGCTGCCCCCCTCGCTCTACACGGCCACCACAGGTGTCCTCCCCGTGGACGACGTGATCCGGCGGGTGTACCGGAACGGCTTTGCCCACCACATCGAGCGGCTGATGGTCCTCGGGAACTTCATGCTCCTCTCGGGCATCCATCCCGATGACGTGTACCGGTGGTTCATGGAGCTCTTCGTGGACTCCTACGACTGGGTGATGGTCCCCAACGTCTTCGGGATGTCCCAGTACGCCGATGGCGGCCTCATGAACACGAAGCCCTACATCTCCGGTTCCAACTACCTGCGCCGGATGTCCAACTATCCCGAGGGGGAGTGGTGCCCTGTCTGGGATGGGCTCTTCTGGCGGTTCGTGGACGTACATCACAAGGCGCTCGCGAAAAACCCCCGGACGATCATGATGGTGAAGACCTGGGAGCACCTGAAGCCCGACGTGCGGAAAGCGCACCGGGAGGCGGCGGAGGCGTTCCTGCAGAAGTTCCACGGGGGGAAGTGAGGCCACGTGGACATGTGTCGGCTCTCCACGGCCACTCACTCCCATCCGCTCAAGATCTCGCTACCGGACTTCTCCCCCGTCACAACCCGATGCGGATGGCGGGGGGCTACAAGGGCCTGGTGACCTATCCTCATGGGGGTGGGACCGGGAGGGGGTTCCGCCCCCTCCCGTCACTCCGGTGAGGATATCTGCTCTCTGTCGGTTTACACCGAATGGAAATGATCTGGCCTCACCCCAGCACCGTCAGCAGCAGGCAGATACAGGGCGGGATCAGGAGGTTATCGTCTACCGGTGCGACGAGCTCAATCAGGCCGGCGATCACGGCTATCACGAGTGCCTGCGCAGGGGGCACGACCAGGAGGAGCACAAGGAGGGCAGCGGTAATCCCGGCACCGGTTCCCTCGACGGACTTCCCGTTGAAGATCCGGTGTTTCCCGTACCGGAGCCCGGCTATCGTGGCGACCCCATCCAGGACCGCGAGGGCCACAATCGCCGGGATCACCACGTCCGGTTCAAAGAAGAAGAGGCAGACAAAGGCCGAGAAGACGAAGAGGAGCGCCCCCTTCCCGGGGAGGACGTTCTCCCGTTCCATGGCATTCACCAGCGGTGATATCCCGTGAATATAGTGGCCCCGGGAGAGGGCATCGGAGATGAGGAACCCGAAGAAGAGAGCTATCACCATGATGGCGAGCATCGGTTCCCTGGGGATGAATGCGATGGCAGCGGCGATGCCGAGACCGATGAACAGATGCGCGAGCTTCCGCAGGGTCTCATCCATGGAGAGAATGTGGTGGGACGGGGATAGTAAGGGTTCCGGTCCGGGCCGGGGACCATCACCGCCTTACTCCGCCTCGGTGATCACCTTCACGACCCGGCCATCCTTGAAGAGGGAGATCCGGCCCCCGCTCTGGGAGACCACGATACCCACGGAGCGGGTCTCCTGGGTGATCCCGGCCACCGAGGCATGGCGGGTGCCGAGGCCTTTCGGCACTGCGGCAGCACTCGTGTCGATGGTGATGTACCGGCCCCCGGCCCAGACCACTCCGTCGCCGCTCACGACAAACGCCCCGTCCAGCTGAGCCAGCTCCTTGATCGTCTCCCGGAGGCCGGAACTCGTGATCATCCGGGCTTCCCGCGGATGCCCCTCGAAGGGGTTCAGGATCAGCTGCCGGGAACGGGCCAGCACGTTCTGCGTGTCCCCGAGGACAAAGGTGGTCCCCACCGGTTTTCCCTCCCTTCCTTCGCGGGAGATCTCGGCCGCGATCTCGTAGACCG
>JAJRDC010000216.1 GCA_028678635.1 Methanomicrobiales archaeon | reverse complement strand
TACCTGATCGGCCCCGTCGATGGCAACATCCAGGGCCGGGTGATCGTCCAGGGTGGTGAGGGGGATCCCCAGGTCCCTGGCCCGGATGGCGGTCTGCATGGAGGTGGGGATGCCCTGGATCCGAAGCCCCTCCCTCATCCGTGCCGCGAGACCCTCCATGGCAAACTTCACGGTGGAACCGGTACCAAGGCCCACCACCATCCTGTCCTCCACCATCTCCGCCGCCCGCGCCCCTGCAGCCCGCTTCGCCCGGAGGGCCTTCTCCTTCTCCATTACATGGATCATCGCCACCCCGCCCTGATAAAGATGAAGGCTTCGCTCCCTACGCGGCGGCTGAGGGATTCTCCATCCGTTCCATGGCGGTTTCCTGGAACCGTTCAGTACTGGTGAGACGCTCCTGGAGGGGCTCCGCCCCCCCCGCCGCGTGGGCGTCCCCCCGGCGGTTGATCGGGATCTGGGCAGATTCGGCGTGCGATTCCGGCCAACTGACTATCCTCTCGTCGTGGGGGAGGAGCCGGGAGGGGACGGAGAGCCCCCTCCCGTCACAGGACGATGAAACAGCCGATTATCACCTGAGATGATCCCGGCACCGTGAACCCGGGTCAGAACAGTTCCCTGAGCGTTTCGTACGCACCGTACGCGGTGCAGTCCAGGGTGACGGGCGTTACCGAGATGTTCCCCTTCCGGATGGCGTGGACATCGGTCCCTTCCTCGGCATCCTCGACGAGGGGCCCGTTGATCCAGTAGTAGGGCCGCCCGCGGGGATCCAGGCGCTGCTCGACGCCCGTGTGGAAGAGCTTGTGGGCCAGGCGCGTGATCTCGTACCCGCCCTTCACCCGGGATGGGATGTTCACGTTGATCACGTCGAGACCCTTCGGGAATCCCCGGGAGAGGACCCGTTCCACCACGTCCCGCACCACGCGCTGGGCCTCGGCAAAGGATCGCTGCGACTGCCGGGGGTCATCGAACTTGTCACCCTGGTCCTCCACCTGGAGGGAGAAGGCGATGGCCGGTGTCCCCTGGTTGGAGGCCTCGAGAGCCGCCCCCACGGTACCTGAGGTCATCACCGATTCGAAGGAGAGGTTCTCCCCGATGTTGATCCCGCTCACCACGAGCACCGGGTGGATAGGGAGGGCGTAGATGCCGATGATCACCGCATCGGTGGGCTTCCCCCCCACGGCGATGGCCTTCTGGCCATCCACCTTCACGTCGTGGACCCGGATGGGCTCAAAGATGGAGATGGATCGCCCCACCGCGCTCTGCTGCGCGGCGGGCGCGACGACGTGCACATCGGCGATGGGCTCCAGTGCCTGGTACGCGGCCCAGAGCCCCGCGGAGTAGACCCCGTCATCGTTCGTGAGCAGTATCGCGGGCTTCATCTTCTCCAAGAAGTGTGCCGGGCCGGGATATGAGGGGATCGGTTGCCCGGGCGCCTCCCCCCGCTGCGGCGACTGGAGCATTCTTTATCGACCGGATGCGGTTTCCTGGATTCATTGCGTTCTGGTGAGACTCTCCTGGGGGGCTCCGCCCCCTCGCCGCGTGGGCGTCCCCCCGTGTTGATCCGGATCGCAGAAGGTACGGTATACAGCCGACCCGGCGGGCTATCCTCACGTCGTGGGGGAGGGACCGGGAGGGAGAAGCGCCCCCTCCCGTCACCAGTCCGGTTGAACCAAATGGGGGTACGATCCATCACGCTCCCCCCCGATCGCTATCCTCATCACATCAGCGGCCGACCCTGTACCATGAAGGTGCTCCTCGCCGAGTACACGCGCTTCCATGACCCGGCCCTGGCAGCGGAAGGGGAAGCCATGCTCCGGGTGCTGGTGGAATCGTTCCGGCGGTGCGGGCACGGGGTTGTCATGCCGGAGAAGGGCGACTTTGCCGCCGAGCTGGAGCGCCTTGCCCCATCCGCTGACGCAGGGCTCGTTATCGCCCCGGACCACCTGATCGCCGAATTCACCCGGATTCTTGAAGAGCACACCCGCAACCTTGGCTGCGGGAGCCTGGTGGCCGCGGTCTGTGCCAGCAAGAGGCTCACCGGGAAGATCCTCTCCCGGCAGGGCATCGATACCCCGGCTGAGGTCGCCTCGGGGAGAAAGGTGGTGAAACCGGTGACCGGCTGCGGGTCTGTCGGTATCAGGATCACCGAGGATGCCCCGGGGCCGGACGAGATGAGCCAGGAACTTCTGCAGGGTGATCACCTCTCCGTTTCCCTGATTGGCCCCCACGTCATCGGCGAAGCCTGCCTGTCCTACGATCCCGGTCCTCCCCTGGTACTCTCCCTGAACCGGCAGGATGTCCGAATCGAGGGCGGGAGGTTCTCCTACCATGGCGGCGAAACCCCGGCAGACCACCCCAGGGCTGCGGAGATACAGGAGGTGGCGAAGAAGGCCGTGAAGGTGCTGGGGTGCCAGGGCTACATCGGCGTGGACCTGGTCTGCGGTGATCGGATCACGGTGGTGGACGTGAATCCCCGGATCACCACCAGCCTGATCGGGATCGCTGCGGTGATGGAAGAGGAGATCGCGGAGCTCCTCGACCACGGCTCCCTGGGCCGGCTCCCCACGAAGGTGCACCTGAAGGGGCGGGTCCGGTTCTCCAAGGCCGGGGAGGTGACCCCCCTGTGATCGGCATTGACGTGGGCGGGGCCAACCTGAAGCTGGTGTCAGGAGAGACTGCCATCGTTCACTACTGCCCACTCTGGGAGGGTGCGTCCCTTGGTGAAGTCCTGGGCATGTACCGGGAACAGCATGGCGACAACGCGGCGGCCGTGGTGATGAGCGGGGAACTGGCCGACTGTTTCCGGACCAAGATGGAGGGGATCGGCTGGATCGTGGACACGGTGAAAGGGGCATTCCCGGATGCCGTGTTCTACGGGACCGACGGCAGGTTCCACGACCGGGCCGTCCCCCAGCTGGCAGCCGCCAACTGGCTCGCCGCGGCAGACTGGCTCCGCAAGGACCACCCTGACGCCGTCTGGGTGGACATGGGCTCCACCACCACCGATATCATTCCGCTGGGGAACTTCGACGGCCTGCTGGGCCTCACCGACCTGCTGCGGCTCCAGCGGGGTTACCTGGTCTACACGGGACTCCTGCGGACACCGGTCGCGATGCAGATTGCCTCCGTCACCCTCCGGGGAAAGCTCACCCCCGTCGCCGCCGAGCACTTTGCCATCGCGGCGGATGCCCACCTGGTCCTGGGGGAGATCACGCAAGACCAGTACACCTGCGATGCACCGGACCGCGGGGAGAAGACCGTCGAGGGATCGCTGCGCCGGCTCGCACGGATGGTCTGCGCGGACCTGGAGGAGATCGGGGAAGCGGGCGCCCGCGAGGTGGCTGCCCAGTTCCGGGATGCCCAGATCTCCGCCCTCCGGCGTACCGTGGCCGCAGCAAAGAAGATCGGCGGAGTCCGGGAAGTCATCGCCTCCGGCATCGGATCGGCATTCCTGGCACGGGATCTTCCGGCCACTGATCTCAAGGAAACACTGGGACCGGTCGCGGATGCGCTCCCGGCCCACGCCGTCCGGGAGGTGGCGGTACGGACCGGTGGATCCTTGCGGTACTGATCCTGGTGGGATCACTCGCAGTGACGGCGGTCTCATTCGCCCTCGGCTTCCCGTTCTTCTTCCTCTTCCTCTTCATCCCGGTGATCCCGTTCATCGGCGGCAGGCGGCGGGTGCGCCGGTGCCCGACGTGCGGGTGGGAGGCCGAAGGAGAGGAGCGCTTCTGCCCCCGGGACGGGACCCCCCTCCCGCCCGAGCCCCGAGAGGCGGAGGGCTGACACCGGGAGGACCATTCCCAGGACCCCGCTGGCCGCAATGGGGCCGAAATCCCGGGCAGCATACTGGCGGATGGTCCCCCGGTCGACCACGATCCCCATCTGGAGGAGGATCACTTCCGTCCGGTGGAACGGGAATGTCTGCGAAAGGACCACGCAGAGGTCCACGATGGGCGTGCCGAAGCGGGTATCCGGGTAGAAGGGCTCGTCCGCGTAGGAGAGCATCCTGCAGTGCCGGCACCGGAACCGGTGCACCATGACGTGGATAATCTGTTCCTCCCCCTTTTCCTGCAGGACCGCGAACCGCTTCCGCTTGACGTCATGGGGCCGGACCGGTCCGCCGCAGGAAGGGCAGGCATCCCTCCGGGTATAATGGAAGCCGTCAAAGCCCCGGAGTCCCTCCCTGAGCAGCTCCGGAAACAGGGGCGGCAGGGGAATTCGTTTCATCCGCGCACCTCAGCGATGGGTTCATTACCCATGCTTGACTTCATTCCATTGTTCAGGTGCATTCCGACGATCACTCACAGGTTTTCCACCGATAATCATCAATTTTTCGGTCCAAACCGGTACCCTTAAATAACGATCCCGATCCACCTTCGTATGTCCGAGGTTTACCCATGGACGTGAAGTATGTACCAACCACATGCCCGTACTGCGGTACGGGATGCGGTTTCAACCTGGTCGTGAAGGACGGGAAGGCGGTGGGCGTTGCCCCGTGGCACCGGAGCCCGGTGAACGACGGCAAGGTCTGCCCCAAGGGCAACTATGCCCACGAGTTCATCCACAGTCCTGATCGGCTGACGAAACCGCTCATCAAGAAGG
>JAJRDC010000274.1 GCA_028678635.1 Methanomicrobiales archaeon | reverse complement strand
CTCGGTCCCCAGGCTCCTGCGCACCTTCTCGATGACGACTTCGACCGCCCTCTCCTTCTGGATCTGGAAGAGCCTCCGTCCCCGTTCATCGTTGGTAATCTCAGGCATCTCTCTCCCCCCCCGCCTTCACCTGATACTACCTGCCCTACGTGAAGAGCTTTTCGGTGCTCCTGCTGCAGCCGGACCGGTGTCCCCATCCGCAGGCTATCATTTTATACCGAAACCCGCATGTACTCTGTGAACGACCATTAACCCCGCCGGTAAGTCAGGAGGGAAATCCCGGGTGCTGAACCATGTTTGAGAAAGTGCTGTTCTCCACGGATTTTTCCGAGTACGCGAAAACGGCCCTCCACTGCATTGCCGGGTTTCCCGGCATCCGCGACGTGATCCTGTTCCACGGCGTCGAGGAGATCCGATCCCCCCGGGGAGGAGGGGCGATCCCGGAGACCTTCTACCGGCCTGGTGATCTCCTCCGGCAGGAGCAGCGGTTCCTGGAACATCTGAAACGCGATCTCAGGGTGACTGCCGTCATGAAGGCATCCTCCGACATCCCCGGGGCCATCATCGCGACAGCGGAGGAACACGGGGTCTCCCTGATCGTCATCGGTGCACGGGGGAGGAGTCTCGTGGAAGGGATCCTCCTGGGCAGCGTCACCATGGGCGTCCTCCGCAGGACCAGAACCAGTGTCCTGATCATGCGCAACCGGGTGGTCGAGGGCCTGGAGGGGAAGAGATTCGAGATGTTCTGTCCCCTGATCCTCTCCCGGGTGCTCTGCACCACGGATTTCTCACGGAGCGCAGATGATGCGCTCACCCTCCTGTCCCGAACGGAGGGGGTGGGGGAGGTGATCCTTCTCCACGTGGTGTCCCGGGGAGAGAGCGAAGGCGAGATCGACGAGGCTCTCCGGGCAGCGAAGGACGAGCTGGAATCGATCCGCCGGAACCTTGCCGCACAGGGATTGAATATCCGGACCCTTGTACGGATCGGGGACCCTGCCCTCGAGATTGCACGGACGGCCGACGAAGAGGATACCTCGGTCATCTGGATGAGCTCCCACGGCAGGGGCTGGTTCCGTGAACTGCTGCTGGGGAATACTGCGTTCACGGTGGCCATGCATGCCCGGAGGCCGGTGCTCATCGTCCGTGCCATGAAAGGGGAAGGGGGCGGGATGAAGACTCCGGAAGACGATTTTATCCGGGCCTGAGAGAGTCCCCTGCTCCCTGTCCCGGCTGGGTGCGCGATCAGGAAAGAATACGGGTGCGTGAGCCGGGAGAAGAGAGGGGGGAGTGAAAGCCCGGGGCCGTTACGGGGCCGCAGCCAGCGTGCCCAGGATCCCCAGGGTGAACGCCATGACAAGCAGGGCTACGGTCTCGGTCATCCCCAGGATGATCATGTAATTGCCGAACCCTTTCCCCGTCTCCTCCATTGCGTCGCAGGCACAGGCAGCACACTTTCCCTGGAAGTAGGCCGAGAGGCCGATGGCGAGGCCGCAGAAGGCCCCTATCCCTATCAGGAACTGCCCCTGGATGGCCAGGTCCGCCATCCGGTTCATGACAATAAACCCGTAGATCGTCTGGGTGAGGGGCGCACCGACAAAGGCAAGGAGCATGAAGGATGCCGGCTTGTTCTGGCTGTACTTCTTCTTCCATGCCCCGATCGCGGCCATCCCGGCGGTACCTGCCCCCATCGCCGACCCGCAGGCCGAGAGGCCCAGTACAAGACCCATCCCCATATCCCTGAACAGTGATACCAGCGGATCCATGATCCCTCCCTTTTACTCCCTGAGCGGTTCGAACGCCTCCCCGCTCCACGTCACATTCGCATGTCCGGAGAATTCCAGCACATTGAGCCGGACCCCGTGCACCAGCACCGACATCAGTCCCAGTATGATGTTTAGGGTATGGCCGATGATAAGTATCACGATCCCTGCCACCACTGCGAGGACGCCGGTGCCGAACTGGGAGGCCAGCATGTTGGTCGTCTCGGCGATGGCGAGACCCGCAAGCCCCACGGCAAAGAGGCGGACGTAGGAGATGACGTCGGTGATGTTGTTCATGAAGGAGAGCGCGATGGTCCCCATCCCCTCCCCGATGCCCCTCAGCACGTTCCGCTGGGGGTTCATGAAGAGGACCACGAGTGCGACCCCCACGGCCACCAGCCATAACCCCAGGGGCGGGAAGTCCGCGCCCAGGATCAGCGTCCTTGCGAGGAAGAACGCGGACCAGAGGATGCAGATGTACCCCACGTCAGCGAGTGCCGTCAGGGAAGGGTACTTGAGAAGGATCCGCCAGGCATGGGCGAGGGAAAGGTGCAGTGCTCCCAGGAAGAAGCAGAAGGTCTCCATGGTCGCGGCATCGTTCAGCTGCGGGAGGGGCGGTTGGTACCCCAGGGACTGCACCCATTCCTGGCCGAAGAAGGTGCCGGTCAGGATCCCCCAGATGACAGCACAGGAACCCAGGAGGTAGAAGAGCGTGAACGTGGTCTTCAGCTCCGGGGTCAGCCGGTCGGTTCTCCGGAGCCAGGCGGCGATCCCGAAGGTGAGCAGGATATAGACGAGGCCGTAGCCGGCGTCCCCGATGAGGATGCCGAAGAAGAGGGAGAAGAAGATGAGAAAGAGCGGGCTCACGTCCAGCTCATGGTATCCGGGCGAGAGCCCCAGCAGCCGGAGCACCGGCTCGATGAGGGAGGCCCAGCGGGGATTGCGAAGGAGCGTCGGAACCGTATCCAGTTCCGAGGGGTCGGTGACGAGGATCCCCCACTGCCTCTGCCTCGCCTCCGCGGTGAGGCGCTCCTCCATGTCATCGGGGATGTATCCCGTGACGTACCGGATGGGGCCTTCACCGCCCATGCCGTTCACCACCTGCCGGAACCGGATCTCCTTTTCGAGCTCCCGCTCCTTCCCGGACAGGGCTTCGGCGTACCCGGTGGCGGCGGCGATCTCCTCCAGGATCTCGTCAGCAGCTTCTCTGTTTTCGGCCAGCCGCTCCTTCAGCAGCGAGACCCGCTGCCCCGGTGGGGAGATCTCCGGGAAGGGGAAATCGAACTCCCGGCGGGATATGGACACGCAGTGGGCCATCTCCCCTTCGGTGAAAACGGTCTTCACCACCACGTCACCGGGGAATCTCGAGAGTTCCGTGACCGGGAGCCGGTACAGCTTCAGGAACACCCCGTTACGGCGCAGGTGATCCACCTGGACGGCATCCACATCCCCCCACCGCTCCCATTCCAGAATCTGGCCGGTGATGCTCCGGGAGGAGGACTCCAGTTCATCCCGGCGACGGCCCAGTTCGATGATCCGGCGGGCCTCGGCCTCCCAGTCCCCGGTGATCTCCTTCTGCGGCGGCAGACCCTTCTTCTGTGACAGGACCTGGTTCAGGACATCGGTAGCAGCATGGATCAGGGCCACCTTCTCCTGGAGCGCCGCCATCTCTTTGCCCTCCGGCGGGTTCTGGTGCTCGACGTGCAGCACTCCCAGGGTCCGGAGATCGCGGACAGCCGCGTCCGCATCCCCCTCCCGGACCAGGATGGAGGCCTTCTTCATGGGGACGATCATCCGGCCAGCCCCCCGAGGTTGGCCGCGTCGATCTTGGCCTTCGCTATCTTGCTCCTGCCGACGGCGTTGGTCATCTGGTCACCCAGGGAGATCTTGATCAGCCGGATCGCCTCCGTAGCCTCCGGGATCTTCACCTTCTCGAAGAGGTTCACCCGCTGCGTAGTCACGCGCAGTTCCCGGGTGAGGACTGAGATGCCCTCTTCCATGACCCGGATCTCCTCCCGTGCCGCGACGATCCCCCGCAGTGCCACGACTGCCGTATCCACCCAGAGGGGGGTCAGGAACAGGTCGTACTGGGCCGGCGGGAACTCCGCGCGGTCAAAGACCGGCACCTCGATTCCTGCGATGTTCTTCCGAGCGGTGACGACCTCTCCCGGGACCAGCCACCGGCCGATCCCGGGAGCCTCATCGAGAAGCCCGGCCCACTCCCCGGCGCCATTCTCCATCCCGGACAATGAGGTCTTTTTCGCGTGAAGAGCGGCCGCCTGGTGGACGATCTCCAGCTGCAGGAGCTGCTTCTTCAGCTGCAGGGTGGGCAGGTACCGCTCGTACTGCCGCAGGGCATCCCTCTGGCGCTTCAGTTCCGCCTGGGTCAGCTTGATCTTCATGTCGCCTTCGGCCAGTACTTCTCGATGATGTCCCTCCGGATCCCGGTCTCCTCGGGCGTGAAGCAGTCGTGCAGGATTGCCCAGCCCAGGTCCAGGGCCGCCTCCAGCGGGATGTTTACGGAGAGGGACATCATCCGCTCCTCAAAGAGC
>JAJRDC010000099.1 GCA_028678635.1 Methanomicrobiales archaeon | reverse complement strand
TTCGTCGGAAGTTATGGCGAGGACAAGTACGGGAAGAGCCTCTTCACTCCGCTCACGGAATCCGTCTGCACAGTCAACCCCTTCAACTGCACGTGCACGGGAGCTGTATCACCGGCCTGACCTCCCTTTTTTTCGACTGGGGGACCTCGGTCCTCCCGCATTACCTGCGACCCCCCTCCCCCAAGGTGCCTACATTTCCGGGCAGAAATCTTCAACAGTTCCCCTGCAGAATGTGATGGGTATGTGGAAGGCGCTGGACGTGGATGCCTGGGTGGCGGGCCGGCAGCAGAGCCTGGACGAGGCGCGGGCCACCGCGAGTGACATCATAGAAAAGGTCCGGACCCGGGGGGACGCGGCCCTTAGGGAGCTCTCCCGGCACGTGAAACTCACCGAGATCGCCGTGACCGACCAGGAACGGGAGGCGGCCTACGAGCAGGTGGACACGCAGGTGGTGGAGGCCCTGATCGAGGCAGAGGCCCGGATTACCCGGTTCCACGAGCGGCAGCGCCCCCGGGACCTCTGGCTCGAGGAGATGGAGCCCGGGATCATCCTCGGGGTGAAGACCACCCCCCTGGACCGGGTGGGGCTCTACATCCCCGGCGGGAGGGCACCCTACCCCTCCTCGGCCCTGATGTGCGCCGTCCCGGCCCGTGTGGCGGGGGTCCCCCAGATCTGCGCCTGCTCCCCGCCGCCCATCAGCCCCATGACGCTAGTCGCCCTTGATATCGCGGGTATCACCGAGATCTACCGGAGCGGGGGAGCCCAGGCAATCGCCGCCATGGCCCTGGGGACCGAGACGATCCCCCCGGTCCAGAAGATCGTAGGGCCCGGGAACATCTACGTAACCATGGCAAAGATGCTCCTCCGGGAGAAGGTGGAGATCGACTTCCCGGCGGGCCCGAGCGAGGTGGCAATCATCGCCGACCGGACCGCCGATCCCCGGATCATTGCCTGGGACATTCTCGCCCAGGCCGAGCATGACCCCAACGCTGCCTGTGTGCTGATCACGACGGAGAAGACCCTGGTCGACGGGGTGGGCCGTGAGGTGGAGGCCCTGGCCGCCGCGTCCCCCCGGAAGGAGATCATCCTGAAGGCCCTGGCCAACTCCGGCTACGTGACCGTGGCTAACATGGACGAGGCCGCTGCCGTTTCCGATGCCATCGCCCCCGAGCACCTCTCCCTCCAGCTGGCAGATCCCCTCTCTGTGCTGACCCGGGTGCGGCACGCCGGTGCGATCTTTGTCGGGAAGTACGCAGCTGTGGCCTGCGGGGACTATGCTGCAGGCACGAACCACGTCCTGCCCACGGCGGGCTATGCACAGACCTACTCAGGTCTTGACGTGCGGCACTTCATGAAGACCTCGTCGGTGCAGATCATTGACCGGGACGGTCTGGAGGCCATCGGCGATGTGGTGGAGACCCTGGCAGAGGCAGAGGGCCTCGCCGCCCATGCCACCTCGGTACGGGAGCGGAGGCAGCTCACGGACTGAGTGGCAGGAGAATCCTGCAGCATCTTTTTTTTGCTGTCACCGTTCTGCGCCTGCAGTATGAAGAGGACCGGATTGTCCCGCCCTTCTTTTCGAGAGATTCCGACGGGAGAAGGTCAGCCCCCTCCAGGCCCCTCCCCCGGTGAGGATAACCTGCGCGATCTCCTTAACTCCCATCCTCCTGTTGATGAAGGCCATCGGATCCAGCAGCGGCTTACCGCCCGGATTATCATCGAAGATCGACTCCCCCGGTTCCCGCCGCGGTTCATTGCCGGGGCCGATGCCGCATACTCAACGGACGGGTCCCTGGTTTTCGGGGCCGTGGCTGTACTCCACTGCCCCGATCTCTCACCGTTCGAGGTGCAGTGCGCGGAACGGAAGGTGGAGTTCCCATACATCCCAGGGATGTTTGCGTTCAGGGAGGGGCCGGCGCTCCTGGATGCATGGAGGCGGCTGCGGACACGGCCCGATCTGGTGATCTTCCACGGGCATGGGATCGCCCATCCCGAGGGATGCGGCCTTGCCAGCCACCTGGGGGTCCTCCTTGACGTCCCTGCCATTGGCGTTGCGGGAAAACCCCTGGGGATCGCATCAGTGAACCCTGGCCCCCTCCGCGGGGATATGGCCCCTGTATCTGTCGGCGGGCGACTTGTCGGCTGCGCGGTACGGACCCGGGAAGGGGCCCGGGAGGTGTATGTGTCACTGGGCCACCGGATCAGTCTGGAGACAGCGGTTCGGATCGTGCTGGCTACCGCCACCCGGTACCGGCTGCCGGAGCCACTGCGGGCAGCCCACCGGCACGCGGTGGCGTGCCGGGCCGGGTTGGGGAAAGGGTAAAGAAGATCCCATATCCCGAGCCTGACAACCGACAAGGTGACTTTCCTCTTTTCGGGGGTAGGACCGGGAGGGGGCAGTAGCCCCCTCCCGCAATCCCGGACAGGTCTGGCTTTGGTAGTGAGACCGCGACGGAACCGATCCTACGACCAGCTGAATCCCTGGAAGTACATGACCCTTGGAGGGGATCCGGAGGGCGGCTTCTCCTCGCGTTGCTGCCCGCTCCCGAAGAGGATGGAACGGTACTGGCGGTGCTCGGATCCGCAGTACACGAAGATGGCAGCTTCCATGACACGTCATCCCCTGAGGGCCGGCCGTGACGGCGCGGGCCAGACGATGGGCACGTCCCATGCCGGCGGGAAGACCAGCGGTTCGGCAGGGAACGCCAGCTCCGGCGCCGCGGTCACCCCCGGCTCCTCCTTCACGGGCACGAGGACCACCACCGCGATGAGGGCGGTGAGGAGGGGGGAGAGGATGACCGCCGTGGCCTCGCTGATCCGGCCCGTGACAACGAGGCCCCAGAGCCCCGCCAGCTGGACGACGGAGAGGCCGGCCACGGCGATCCTGCCCGTGGTACCGGGCCGGGCGAGTGGTCCCCTCCGGGCCGCGGCATCGGCGAGCAGGCGGAGGTTCCGCTCGGCGTAGCGCTCCAGCCCCTCTGACTTCAGGCAGTCCCGGAACGATGCAACGGAGGCATCCAGGTTACCCAGCCGGGCGTGGAGGATCCCCTCTCGGAACTGCACATCCGGATGGGCGGGTGCTATCATCTTTGCCTCGTCCAGGTTCCGGAGGGCATCATGGTACCGGCCGGTATCACGGGTTCGGTCCCCGGCGGCCATGTGCACGTCGGAGAGCGCCAGGAGCAGGGGAAGACGGTGCACTCCATCCACCCGTGCCAGGCCCCGCACGAGCACCCGTTCTGCCTCCAGGGGATTCCCTGCCGCAGCGAGGGCCGCGGCAAGCGCCCGGGAGGGTTCGGGGATCTCGGGATCCGCGGCCTCCGCCCGCCGGAAGAGGGCGGCGGCCTGGTGGGCGTTCCCCTCCCTGAGGGAGATGCTCCCCTGGACAAGCAGCGCCTGGGTATCGTGCCGGTGGAACTCAACAGCCTTCGCCAGTTCCTCCCCCGCCTCCCTGAGCCTCCCGGTCATGGCATAGAGGGCCCCCAGGAGCCGGTGACCGTCCCCCCGGGGGTTCATCCGGATGGAGAGCTGGAACCACTCCTCGGCCTCGGTCATCCGCTCACGCAGGAAGGCCAGAACCCCCAGGGCCGAGAAGGCGGGTTCACAGGCGGGATCCGCCACCAGCGCTTGGTGGAGGAGCCCCTGGGCCTCCTCCAGGGACGCTGGATCACCCTTCCGGGTCAGGAGGCCGGCGAGGAGGGCCAGGAACCGGGGGTTCTCCGGGTCCGATGCAAGGAGCGTGCGGTAGACACGCTGGGCATCGTCCAGCTTTCCCAGGGAGACATAGACGGCGGCCAGGCCATTGACCCCGGGCAGGGGATCGGCCCCCCGCTCCGTGATGGCAAGGAAGACCTTGCGGGCCCGGGAGCGGTCATGGCGACGCAGGTGGTACCAGCCCATCTGTGCCGCGAGCGTGGAACGGCCGGGATGGGCCTTCTCCAGCGCATGGAGCAGGGGGACCGCCTCGAAGCCGCGCTGGAGCCTCTCCAGTGCCTCGGCGAGGGCCAGGACCGGCTCGGTCCACCGGGGGGCGGCCCGGGACGCCTCCCGGAAGGCGACCTCGGCCTCTTCCAGGTGACCTGCATCCATGCAGAGCCATCCCCGCTGGTAGAGAAGGCCGGCGTTATGGGGGGCCAGGGCCAGGAACTCCCGGGAGAGGGCGACCGCCTCGTCGCGGCGCCCCAGCATCCGGAGCGATGCCACCTTGCCTGCCATGGCGTCGCCATGGGCGCGGTCCAGGGAGAGGACATGGTCAAAGGCCTGGATCGCCCGGGCATAATCCCCCTGCTCGAAGGAGGAGACGCCCATCCGGTACAGGGATTCCCTCTTCCAGAGGGTGGTCTCCGGGCCGGCACCCCCCGTCGCCAGGGCACGGTCAAAGGTCCGGACCGCCTTCCCGTACTGTTTCCGGAGGTGGTAGAGTACTCCCAGCTCCTCCAGCAGGTCCCGGCTCTCGGGGTACAGGGAGAGCCCGTCGGAAAGCACCTTCTCGGCCCGGTCGTACTGCCCCATCTTCATCAGGCAGAAGGCCGAGCCGTAGAGCGCCTCGTGGCTGGCCGGATCCTCGTGGAGTGCTGCCGTGAAAGAGACGAGTGCCGCCGGGAACTGGTTCTCCATCACCGCCCAGAATCCGTCCTCGATGTGCTGGTCCGCCAATCCCGCGGCATCAGCGGGAGGATCGTCTGTGTACCGTCCGGGATCGGGTGCACAGGGAGGGATCTGCCCCGCACCCCAGTGGTTCTCGGTCATCATCAATGGACCTGGGATGGTGATGGTTAAGTGATTTTGAGTAAATCTAATGAAAATCGATTATTTATAGATAATTCCGACGTAAAATTCCTGAAATATCAAACAGTCCCTGTTTACTGCAGAAAAACGTTACCTTCATATCATTCCTGCAAATCCCGAGAAAATCGTCCCGTTCATATGTATAAGCCAATACATGAGATTTCCTGTTATCCATAGGTTTATATTCCCGGTGCGTATGAAATTGAAACCCTGTTAATCCCAGGGGTCCCGGAAACAGAGTTCCCGGAAGATAGAGTGGTGAACCGGAAGGCCGGCATTCCTGTACATTTCCCGGGACCGGTGCCGGGATTTCTGCAGACTGGGGGAACTCCTAAATCCTCCCGGTCCCAAGATCCGGGTGGATTCGGCGGGAGGGTGACGTGTGGCGGAAGAAAAGGACCAGGGGAAGAACGCTGGTTCCGGCCCTGGGACGAAGGATTCCGGGGATCCCGGGAAGAAAAAGCAGGCCGAGCTGAAGATCACGGGGATGACCTGCGCCACCTGCGCCGTGACCATCGAGAGGTCTCTGCAGGGCGTAGAGGGAGTGGAAAAGGCCGAGGTGAACCTGGGCCGGGAAACGGCCCGGGTGGAGTACGATCCCTCACGGGTGAAAGCCGGGGACCTGCAGAAGGCGGTGGAGGACGCCGGCTACCAGGTGGTCCCCGAGCGAGTGACCATCAAGATCGGTGGCATGACCTGCGCCACCTGCGTGGAGACGAACGAGGCAGCCCTGAAAGCCCTGGACGGTGTCCTCACCGCCACCGTGAACCTAGGATCCGAGCGGGCCTACGTCACCTACAACCCGTCCCTGGTCGGCATCCCGGAGATGAGGAAGGCCATCGAGGAGGCGGGGTACCAGTACCTGGGGATCGAGGGCGAGGACACCGCAGATCTCGAGCGGGAAGCCCGGGA
>JAJRDC010000202.1 GCA_028678635.1 Methanomicrobiales archaeon | reverse complement strand
CAGGAGCGGAGGGTGGTGGAGCAGGGATTCCTCTCGGGGAAGGTGGCGGCCGTGGTGACGACCGCAGCCCTGGGGGCAGGGGTGGATTTCCCGGCGTCGCAGGTGATCTTTGACTCCCTGGCCATGGGGATCGAGTGGCTGACCGTCCAGGAGTTCCACCAGATGTCCGGGAGGTCGGGGCGGCCCGACTTCCATGACCGGGGGAAGGTGGTGATCCTGGCCGAGCCCGGTGCCGCATACTCCTCCGAGGCAAAGGCCACCGAGGAGGAGGTGGCCATCCGGCTCCTCAGGGGCGAGATGGAGGAGGTGGCCCCGGTCCACGGCTTCGAGGAATCCTCCGAGGAGCTCGCGGCCAGCTGCGTGGCCTGCCAGGGGAACGGGGCGGATCTCCGGCGGATCGAGTCCCTGATGGTGGGGGAACTGGCTCCCGTGGACGACCTGATGGAAAAGGAGGGGCTGATCACCCGGAGGGCAGAAAGGATCCAGCTCTCGCCCCTGGCCCGGGTGATGGCCGCCCATTTCATTGGCATGGAACGGCTTCGGGCCATCCGGGACCTGGTGAAGGAGGGGGAGGATCCCCTGGAGATCCTCTCCGAGCTGGAGTGCAGGGAGCCTTCCCGGGGCGAAGAGAGTACGGCCGGTAAGGGCGGGGGCCGGAAGCACTGAGCGCCGGGGTACAAAACGAAATGTATATAAGGAGATTCACGGGGATCCCCCTCCGGTCCTGTCCCGGTCGTGGAAAGCAGGAGTATTCAACCCCGGCTCCGGTTCAGGACCCCTGACAGGGGAAACACAGGGAGTGCACAGGCGATCCCTGCACCCGTTTTCCCCTTCCGGCGCCACTGGAACGCTCCCTTCAGCATCAGAAAGGAAATAAAGATTTATTTCTCCGAAAACCGCTCTGCATTCCCCGAATCCAGCTCTGAGGGAGTAAACGGGAAGGGTTAACCCTTTTTGGTTGTATAATCCGGATCAGCTCACATCTCTCTTGAAATATATTTCAGAATATTTAAATAGAAAAAAGTTCAATCCTGTATCACCACTATGGCAGTGATCGGAACCATGTATCTGGACGCAACGCTGGACAAGCGGCTGAAGTACATCTCTGAAACGATCACCCCGGTGGGGATCGACATCGACAAGATCATCCGCAACCAGGGCAACAGCGACCTGTTTGTGAAGCGGTTCCTGGAACGGATGGCCCCGAAGCTGCCCAACCCCATCACAATCCTGGAGCGCCTGAAGCGCGTGGCCAGGCCCCGGGAATAACCAGGTTCCCACCATCCTTTTTCTTCAGCCGGGTGACACCGGGTCCCCTTCCTTTCACCCCGTGTCCCCTCCCGGCGCCCTGCCGCTCCCCTTCGCGGCTCTCCCCCCCCGGTCCCGGGTCAGTGACGGGTGATGACCCGGCAGATCCACCGGTCATAGAAGGGGTCCCGGTCGTTTTCGCTGACATGGACCAGGGATCCGTCCCCTGCCCACTCCCTGACCAGGCGAACCTCTCGCTCTGTTCCCACGGTGATGACCGCATCTTCCGCACGCTGCAGGAGCTGCCCCAGGATCTCCTCCCACGTGCCGGCGGTGAAGCTGTTGATCTCCCCTGCCATGACGGCGATCCCGCGGGGGACCGGGTCCAGGTACTCCCCGGCCCGGGTCCCGTCGATCCACATCGTCTCCTCGGGGAGCAGCCTCCCCGCCGCCAGGCCCCGGGACAGGAGCGCGGCGTCATTGTCGTAGGCGAGGGGCTGCATGCCCATCCTCCTGACCACCGCCGAGCCGACCCCGGATCCGCAGCAGCAGTCCAGGCACTCCTCGCCGCGGGGCCGGTCCCAGACGGTCCGGAGGAGCGCCTCCAGCTTCCCCGCCCGGTCCGGGGCCAGGTCCTCCATGGCCGGCGTCACGTCCCGGGCCAGTTCCATGCTGAAGTACTCCCGCACGGCACCGGTCCATGCCTTCCGGGACTCCTGGTAGATATCAAGATCCCCATCCTCGCACCGGTCCAGGAGATCAAGATCCGGCCTCCGGAACAGGAAGGTGGTGGCATACCATTCGCCTCCTGCCTGGAAGGCAACGGCCATCGGGTCCTCCCGTTCGTCAACGAGGAGTCGCGACGCGGTGATCGCGTCCGGGAGCGCGGGCAGGATCCCGTCGGCCAGGGCCGCGAAGGAGGGGTCCAGGAAGACGAGTACGGGGAGATCCAGGATCCGGGCGGCCTTCATGGGGACCGGATCATGGTGATCCCTTCCGGGGCCCTGATGGTGCCGTCCACCCGGGCTTCCTCGTGAAGGGCGAGGGTCATCCCCCGGGCACTGCCCAGAATATGCACCTTTCTTCCGACGGTGAGGGCCCCCTCCGAGACCACGTCCCCGTGGACCGTGGTCCCGGTGCCGATGCCGATGGCCCCGGCGCAGCGGAGGCTCCCGAAGATGGTGTTCTTCTCGCCGATCCGGATCCGCTCGGCCCGGATGTTCCCGTGGAGCCGGCAGCCGTTCCCGATCTCGATGGCATGCATGACGGTGAAGACCTCCATGTTGAGGATCGAGTAGGGAGGGACCACGAGGGGCGCTTCCTGCTCGTCCTCGCCAAAGACCTCGGTGAGGAATGCGTCCACCCGGTCCTCCCCCTCGATCTGCAGGAGGGCCATCAGGTACAGGATCAGGTACACGATGACAGGCATCGGGCTCCGGATCTCGATCCCGCCCTTCGCGTCCAGCCCCTTGCCGATGTGGACGTTGTCGCCGATGTCCAGGTCGCCCCGGACCACCAGCGTGCCGCTGATCTCCACGCCTTCCCCGATGAAGGCATCGGCGCCGGCCACCACGTCGCCGTCCACCTCGCAGAAGTTATCGATGCGGACATCGTTCTCGGACACGATATCCCCGTTCACGGTAGAGAACTCGCAGACAATGATGTCGTTGCCGGCAAGGCCGTAGTCAATGATGCACCGGTCACCGATGACCATGGATCGGGGCGTCTTCAGCGTGTGCTCCTGGAGCTCGGTGTGATCCGGGAGGAAGCAGGTAGAGAGCCACTCCCCCACGTCTGCGAGGGCCTTCTCGTCCAGCGTCCTGTTGTCACGCGCCATACTTGTGTGCCCGGTTCATGAGATCCAGGAGAATCGGCATGAGATCCGCGCCCCGGATCCGGTGCAGAGCGCCGGCAGCACAGGAGAGCTCATCGAACCGCACCACCGCGTCCACCCGGACGCCCTCGCCCCGGATCACCAGCGGGACCGGGTCGGCGCTGTGGTCCTTCACGGCACAGGGGGTGCTGTGATCGGCACAGACGGCGATGAGGGTATCGGGAACTGACAGAAGGGGTGGGAGGGACCGGTCGATCCGCTCGAGAAACGCGGCCTTCTCACGGGCCTTCCCGTCGTGCCCTGCCTCGTCGGCCCCCTTGATGTTCAGGAGCACGAACCCGCTCCGGTCCAGCTCGGCGATGGCCGCACGTACCTTCCCCTCCAGGTTCGTATCCGTGGATCCGGTGATCCCGGGAACCGCCACGGGCCGGAGGCCCACCGCGGTGCCGATCCCGGTGATCAGGGAGGCGGCGGAGATGACGGCACCGGAGAGGCCGGTCCGTTCCGCGAAGGGCTCGAACGTTCCCATGGTGCCGGCTCCCCGGATCAGCACCACGTTGGCCGGAGGAAGACCCTGATCCTTCCGTTCCCGGTTCAGGGGATGGGTCTCCAGGACCTTCTTTGCCTGCCGCAGGAAATCGTTGGCCACCGCCGCGGTCCTGGCATCGCCGGGTTCCGACGTGCAGGCCCGGATTTCGGGGGGCACCACCCCCTCCTTCTTCGGATCGTTCGTGGTGACCGAGGCCGAGAGACCCTTTCCCGAGAGGGCAAGGGCTGCCCGGTGCCCGGCGCCGGGCCGGAACCGGAAGCTGACCCCGTGGCGGGAGAGGTCCACCCCCTGCTCGATGGCATCGCAGAGGGGGCCGGTGCCGTGGATCCGGCCGGCCCGGCGATCCGTGACCCTCCCGTCCGCATCAACGGTGGCAAAGTTGGCCCGGAAGCCGATCATCCCGGGCTGCATCCGGATCCCAACGCCTTCCGCCTCCAGGGGGCCCCTCCCCGTGTAGTAGCGCTCCGGCGGGTACCCGAGAAGGGCCAGGTGGGCGGTATCGGACCCGGGGGGGATCCCGGGGGCGATGGTGTCCATGATGCCGCAGATCCCCTCCCGGGCGAAGGTGTCCAGGTTCGGGATTGCCGCCGCCTCCAGGGGTGTCCTGCCCCCGAGTTCCGGGCACGGGCGGTCGGAGATGCCGTCCAGGATCAGCAGGAGCAGCCTGCGGGGTACCATGAAAAGAAGTTGATGGGGATCCTCTTTATAGTCACGTTCCGGTCAACCCGCGGGGATCCCACCGCAGGGTGGCACCGGGAGGGAGGACGCGTCGCCGCAGCCCCATCCCCCGGCCGGTGAAGGGAAGAGGTGTTATCCCTGGAGGGGCGCCGGTGCAGGAGCCGCGGCCGGCGCGGGGGCCGGCGAGGGAGCCGGTGCCGGTTCCTGGGCAGGGAGGGGAGCAGGTGCGGGTGCCGAGGGCACGAGAGCACCGGCCTCTGTCTTTACCCCGCCCTCCACCTTGGACTTGATGATCTCCACCCGGCGGACCGGGTAGATGGGCTTCACCAGCTTGAAGAGCTCCTTCGACACCTCGCCGGAGACCATGTCCTTCACAAAGGCACTCATCTCCCGCTGGGCCGCGTAGGCGGAGAGGAACTGCAGGAGCGATCCCCGGATCGCATGGACCTGGCTCACGTTGGCTCTCGAGAGCGTGAGGCAGGTGATCGTGATCCGCAGGTGCGTCCCTTCCTTCGTCACCACCGGGATGATGGCGTCCACCCGTGAGGTCCGGCGCTTGATCAGGGACCTCATGTAGTCCCTGGTCAGCTCGTGGCCGGCAAACTCGGTGTAGGCCGCGTCGCCGGCCACCTGGTTCACCTTCACCCGGATCTTGATGTGCTGCTTTGTGTAGTCCTGGGTAATCTCGCCGAGCGTTGTCTGCATGATCCGGCCCATCACCGAAGCCGGGTCGCTGGAGATGGTGTCGCCGATGTAGGTCTTTCCAAAGACCTCCGGCACGTGGACACGGTACCACGTCTTTGCCTTCCAGCCCTCTACCTTCCGTCCAATCTGACTCTTCTTTGCCATACGAATACACACCTCTTACAGGAATCGGAATATCTCCTTCAGTTCACCGACCCGGGATGCCACTCCTTCGGGCCACCGGGCAGGGTCAAACCCTTTCTGTGCGAGAAACGCTGCGGTCCAGCGCTCGAGGCCGATCCCCGAGCATCCTGACCAGCAGGGCTCCCCGCTCTGAATCTTCACATTGAACCCTTTCGGGTACTTGTCGCCATTCACCGATACGTTCTGGAACTCGAGCCAGGTCCCGCTGTAGGGCAGGAATGCCTCGTAGTCCGTGGTCCCGACGGTCTCGCAGCCGCAGGCCCCCACCATGCCCTCCTGGGCCATGAACCAGGGGGTGACGCGGGCGGACCGCCACTCCAGCTCCAGGACCTCCTCGAAGACATCATGGTAGGCCCTGTGAAGCTGCTCCGCCATCTCCCCGGTCTGGGCGGCGGTCCCCAGCCAGACCAGCTCGATCCGGTGGAACTCGTCAACCCGCTCGATGCCGTGGATCCCGCCGCTCTCGTAGCGGTGGGAGGTCCCG
>JAJRDC010000235.1 GCA_028678635.1 Methanomicrobiales archaeon | reverse complement strand
TGTCCCCCAGCCCAAAGATCACCACATCCGGCCCGCTCCACATGAGGAGGTATTCCCGGATCCGGTCGGAAAAGAGGACAGCAGCGAAAAAAATGAGGGCGTAATAGTAGACCATGAGCCTGAGGAACTCCGGAGTGGAGTCCCAGCTGGCCACGTACGCCACGGCCGCTGCGAGGACGAACACCAGGAGGAGAAAGATGAGGCGTTTCCGTTTCCTCCGGCGGCTCTCGGCCTGCTGCACCCGGAGACGCTCCGTCACCGTCTCCCCTCCGGACACTGATCCGCCCACCGTCATCTTCAGGCAAACCTCCTCCCGGCTGATGCCGGGGCCGTCATCTCCCGTCTCCCCCCTTTCCCCCGGAGAGGAGTGTCGCCACCGTGTCGGCGAGGCGCCCGATGTGCTGCTCCAGCGGCGGCGTCATGGCATCCAGCCAGTGGGGAACACCGATCAGGTACTCCATGTCCCGGGAAGGCTGCACATCCTCGATCCGGAACGGGACGATGATCACTCCCCGGGAGACGGCACGGGAGAGTTCCCGGACCACGTGGTTCGAGTGGTTGGACCGGGAGGAAAAGACGAGCACCATGATCCGGCTGCTGTCAATGGCATCGACAATGGCCCGGGGGTAGTTGGTGCCGGGCAGGATATCCCTGGGGGCAATCCAGCACCGGACGGAACGGGACTCCAGCAGGGCACAGATGGCATCCGCCACCGGCTTGTCCTGGGACGAGTAGGAGATGAAGACATCGTGGGGGATCCCTGCCGGGGCACCCGTCCCGCCAGCATCCCCTGCCGTTGCCCCGCCCGTCGGGGGACCATGGGAAGGGATGGAGTACGCCAGGGCGCCCATGCCCTTCCTCCTTCCCCGATAGATCAGGAATGCCCCGGCCACCAGCACCACGACAACGACTGGGATGGCAAGGACGTACCAGGGGATGCCGCTTCCCTGGCCGACGTAGGCCCGGAGCTGCACCTCCGCCGCACCCCGGTTCTCCTTCAGGTCAGGATTGTCCGGATCCACGATCAGGCCCCGGTTGTAGGACTCGATGGCCTCCTGGTACCGCCCGAGGGCTGCGAGGGACAGCCCGCGGTAGTTCCAGGTCCCGCTGCTCCGCTCGTCAATGGTAATGGCCCGGTCGAATGCCGGCACTGCTTCGGCGTACATACCGGCCCCGTAATACTCCATTCCCAGGCTGAACCAGGCGTAGTAAGAACCGGGATCGGCCTCGACGGCCTTCTCGTAGGAGGCCACCGACTCGTTGAACCGGCCCATGGCCGAGAGGGCCAGCCCCCGGCTGGTCCAGGCAGCGGCATCGGAAGGATCGATCGCCACCGCCTGGTCGAAAGCTTCCAGGGCTTTCGGATAATCCCCTTTCTGGGTGTGAACGTACCCAAGGGACCGGAGGACAAAGGTGGAGGTGGGCTGGAGGGCGAGGGCCTGCTGGTAGGCAGCGATGGCGTCGTCGAACCTGCCCGTGAGGGTGTCCGCATAGCCGAGGGCCGTGAGGGCATCGAAGTACGAAGGGTTCAGATCCACCGCCTGCCGGAACGCGGCCGCGGCCTCCCCGTACCGCTCCTCGTCCATCAGCGCAAGGCCCTGAGAATAATAGGCCCGGGCATCCTGGGCCTGCACAGCGACCACCAGGAGAATGGCCACGAGGACCACCGTTACGGTGCAGTATCCGGACCTTCCCATACGAGCAGGAGATCCGTGTGGGGATACTTATGGATTGTGAATTCCTTCCAGGCGATCCTGCCGTCCCCGCTTGCTGGCGGACCGCCTCCCTTTATCCGGCCGGGAAAACTCCATCACCACCCCCGCCAGATGGGGAAGGGATCACCGGATTCCTCATGACCCTCTTCCCCATCACCCGTGAGACCGGCATCCCCCTGGTCGGCTCCGTGGCCTTCGGGATCATTGACCGGGGCACGAGCCTCCTGCAGGTGCGCCCCTCCTGCGGCTGCAACCTGGACTGCCCCTTCTGCTCGGTGGACGCCGGCCCCTCCTCACGGACCCGGGTGACCGGGTACCGGGTGGACCGTGCATACTTGGTGGACTGCGTGCGAAAGGCGGTGGCCTTCAAGGGGGACGGGGTGGAATGCCACATCGATTCGCCCGGGGAGCCGATGATCTACCCTGAGATCGCACCCCTGGTCGCCGACCTGAGGACTGTCCCGGGGGTCTCGGTCATCTCGATGCAGTCCAACGGGACCCTGCTCACGCCGGACCGGATCCGAAGGCTGGAGGAGGCCGGCCTGGACCGGATCAACCTCTCCCTCCATGCCCTGGATCCGGGCCTGGCCCGGAGCCTGGCCGGCGTTGGATGGTACGACGTGGAGAAGGTGGCTGCCATGGCCAGGGCCGTGGCGGAGAGCCGCATTGACCTCCTGATCGCGCCGGTCTATCTCCCAGGGATCAATGATGCAGAGATCCCGAAGCTGATCCGGTTCGCCCGGGAAACCGGCGCCGGGAAACGCTGGCCGCCGCTTGGCATCCAGAAGTTCGAGCGGTACCGGCTGGGGCGGACCCCGTCTGAGATCAGGCCCCAGTCCTGGAACCAGTTCTACCGGAAGTCCCTTGCCGGGTGGGAGGGTGAGTCAGGGATGCGGCTCCGGATCACGCCCGCCGATTTCGGCACGGAACGCCGTCCCATGTTTCCCCGTCCCTTCCGGAAGGGGGAGAAGGCAACCCTGGAGATCCGGGGACCCGGCTGGATGGCAGGCGAGAGGATCGCGGTGGGGAGGGGCAGGTCGGTATCGGTACTGGACTGCCGGAAGGGTTCGGGCACCGTGAGGGTACGGATTGTCTCCGCAGCCCACAACATCTACGTCGCGGTTCCGGTATAGGCGGGCCGAGGA
>JAJRDC010000184.1 GCA_028678635.1 Methanomicrobiales archaeon | reverse complement strand
GATCCCGGGCCAGTGACCGGCTGTAGGACTCCAGGGCCTCCGGGTACCGGCCCAGCCGGTCCAGCACCATCCCGCGGTTAAAGTGTGCCCCCGGATCGTCGGGATCGATCCGCAGGGACTCCTCGAACGCGGCGATGGCCTCCTCGTACCGCTCCAGGGCTCCCAGGCACCACCCCTTCAGGTACCAGGCCACGGCGTTCTCCGGGTTGATCTCCAGCGACCGGTCAAAGCTGAGAATGGCCTCCCCGTACCGCCCCAGCTCCCGCAGGGAATACCCCTGGAAGTACCATGCCCCCTCGTGCTGGGGATCGGTCTCCAGGGCCTTCCGGAACGCCTCCACCGCCTCCTCGTACCGGCCCATCTCCTTCAGGGTCCAGCCCCTGCTGTACCAGGACCCGGTGGATGCGGGATCCAGCTCCGCGGCCCGCCCGAAGGCCTCCTCGGCGTCCGGGTACCGCTCCAGCTTGTTCAGCGTGACACCCAGGAGGTACCAGGTCCTCGCGTCCTCGGGATCACGGTCCAGGATCCGGTGGAATGTCTCCACGGCCTCCTCGTACCGGCCCATCATGGTGTACGCCCAGCCCATCCGGGAGAGGGCATCCAGACGGTCCGGGTCCTGCTCCAGCACCTTCCCGTAGGAGGCCACCGCGTCGCCGTACTGCCCCAGCTCCTGTTCTGCAATGCCCCGGCGGAGCCAGGCTTCGGTCAGCTGCGGATCCCCCTCCAGTGCGTGGCGGAAGGAGGCCACCGCATCCGCGTGCTTCCCCAGCTCCTGCTCTGCCATGCCCCGGTGCAGCCAGGCACCGGTCAGGTGCGGGTCCCCTTCCAGCGCGTGGCGGAAGGACTCGGCAGCCCCGGCGAACTGTCCCAGTTCCCCGCCTGCGCAGCCATGGAGGAACCATTCCTCCGGAGTCGCAGGAGCGATCTCACGGGCCCTCCGGAACGCAGCCTCCGCTTCGTCTGCGCGGCCCATTTCCCTGGCCACCCTGCCCCGGTGGTACCATGCAGTCAGGCTGTCAGGCGAGAGGGAAATGGCCTTCTCCAGCGCCCCATTGGCCTCCCGGTACTTTCCCCTCCGGGTCAGGGCCAGTCCCAGCTGCTCCCATGCTCGGGCGTTCCGGTCATCCAGGGCAGTGGATCGCCGGAAGGAGGTAATGGCCTCCTCATCCTTCCCCTCCGCTGCCATCGCCCGGCCCCGGTAGTACCAGGTGGTTCCCCGGTCGGGATCCAGCCGGATTGCCCGGTCCAGGGCTTCGACGGCCTCACGGTGCCGGCCCAGGAACTCCAGCACCCGGCCCTGTTCTGCATGCGCTTCTGCATGGGACGGGTCTGACTCCGTGGCCTTTGCAAAGGCCTCGGCCGCCGCCGCGTTCCGGCCCATCAGGGCGAGGCAGATGCCGGAACGGAACCAGGCTCCCGCGTGCCCGGGCTGGAGGGAGAGGGCCTGGTCATAGGCCTCCATCGCCTCCCGGTAGCGGGCCATCTCCTCCAGTACCATTCCCCGGCAGTACCAGGCCTCCGCATCGCGGGGAACCAGCGAAAGACCGCGTTCAAAGGAGGCGCGGGCCTCGGCATCCCGGGAGAGGGCACGTAACGAGAGCCCCTGGCGGTACCATGCCCGGGCATCCTCCGGCGAGAGGGCGGCAGCTTTTCCAAAGGCGCTCACGGCGTCGCCGTGCCGCCCCAGCCTCTGGAGCACCATTCCCCGCTCCCTCCAGGCGGACGGGTCCTCAGGGTTCAGCTCCACGGCCCGTTGCAGGGCGTCCAGGGCTTCGTCATGCCTTCCCAGCAGGGAGAGGGCCCGGGCACGGGTGAGCCAGGCACCCTCGTGATCCGGCGAGCGGCCCAGCACCTGGTCCATGGCTTCCACGGCGAGCCCGTGCCGGCCCATCGCTTCCCTGGCCTGCCCCAGGGCGTACCATGCGGCGGTGTCCTCCGGGGCCAGGCGGACGGCCTCCTCCAGGTGATCCACGGCCTCCCCGAACCGGTGCCCTTCCAGGGCCAGAGTGCCCCGGAGGGTCCACGCGTCCGGGCGGGAGGGATCGATGGCAACCGCCTGCGCCAGGGCCTCCCCGGCTTCCTCCCCCCGTCCCATGCGGGCAAGGGTCACGGCGTAGCGGTACCAGGCATCCGCATCCCCGGGCTCACTGTCCAGGGCTTTCCGGTAGGCATCCGCCGCCTCCCCGACCTGTTCCAGGGATTCCAGCACCTCCCCGCGCCGGATCCAGGTGGACGCCTGGCCGGGGGTGATCCGCTCCACCCGGTCAAAGCAGGTGAGGGCCTCACTGAACCGGTGGAGCCGGAAGAGCGCGAGGCCACGCTGGAACCAGGCCTCCGCGTGGCGGGGGTCCAGCCGGAGGACCTCGCCGAATGCCCCCAGGGCATCGTGGTACCGGGAGAGCGCCATCAGCGCCTTCCCCCGGGCCAGGTGCCCTTCCACGGCACCCGGCTCCCTCCGGATCGCTTCCCCGAAGGTGGTCAGGGCATCCTCGGTGCGGCCCAGGGTGAGGAGCACCTCCCCCTTGCGCACCCAGCCCTCCGCATCATCGGGTTCCAGCCGGATAGCACGGTCGATGGATGCCAGTGCCTCCTCGGATTTGCCGAGAACGGCAAGGGACTCTCCCCGGTGGAACCAGACCACGGCCAGGTCAGGTTCCCTCTCGAGCGTCCTGTCAAAGGAAGCCACCGCCTCGCCATGCTCACCCAGCTCGGCCAGCGCGATTCCCCGGTGGTACCAGGTGTTGGGATGCTCCGCATCCTCCCTGAGGGCCTCGTCAAAGAAGCTGATGGCCTCCCGGTACCTGCCCATGGCCTTCAGGGCCAGGCCCTTCACCGACAGGGTGTGGGCATCCGGGGCATCCAGGGAGAGCACCCGGGAGAGGGATTCCACTGCCTCGCTGTCCCTTCCCAGGGTGATGAGGGCCAGGCCCCGGTTGTACCAGGCACCCGCATCGCCACCATCGATCGCAATCGCACGGTCAAAGGAGGCCACCGCCTCGGCGTGGCGTTCCAGGGCGATCAGGGCTAGGCCCCGGTTGTACCAGGCACCCATGTTCCCGTCATCCCGGGCCAGGGCCCGGTCAAAGGAGGTGCCCGCGTCCTCGTACCGGGCATCCTCGAGAAGGGTGATCCCGCGGTGGTACCAGGCCTCTGCCAGCCGGTCGTTCAGGGCCAGGGCCCGGTCAAAGGCCTTCACCGCATCGGCATGCTTCCCCGCCGCATGGAGGGCGAGCCCCCGGTAGTACCAGCCGATCGCCTGGGACGGGTCCAGGGCCAGGGCCCGGTCAAAGGCTGACACCGACTCCGCATCCCTGTGCAGGTGGTGCAGGACCAGGCCCTTGAGGAGCCAGGCATCCGGCGAACGGGCACTCAGGGCAAGGGTCTGGTCCAGCGCCTCCAGGGCTTCCTCATGGCGTTCCAGGGTGGAGAGGACCCTGCCCTTGAGGGCCCAGGCATCGGCATCCTTTGCATTCAGGGCCAGTGCCCGTTCCAGGTCAGAGAGGGCTTCTTCATGCTGCCCCTCTGCTTCCAGGGAACGGGCCCGGAAATAGTACGCCCGTGCATCCCTGTCATCCAGGGCCAGGGCCCTGTCGTAGGATTCCCTGGCCTCCCGGTGACGCCCCAGTGCAGCAAGCACCCGGCCCCGGTGGAACCAAGCCTGGGCCTGGCGGGGATCCAGGGTGAGGGCACGGTCCAGGGTGACGAGGGCTTCGGCATACCGGTGCTCCTCCTCCTCGGTCCGTCCCCGGCCGGTCCAGGCGCCGGCATGGTCGGGGGCGATCTCCAGCACCTGTTCAAAGGATCGGCGAGCTTCCTGCCACTGGCCCAGGGAGATGAGGGCCAGGCCGCGGTGGTACCAGGCCTGGGGATTGCGGGGATCAATCTCCAGGGCGCGGCCGTAGTACCGGACTTTCCGGTCCGGGTCCTTTTCGTGGTATCCCTTCTCGCACCATTCCTCTGCCGTCTTTCCCCCGACCTTCTTTTTCTCCCCTTGTGTCATACCCTGTTCGCCCTCCTGCCGCTCTCCGGCGCCCGGAAACGCCCGACCTCGGCCGACTCAGTGTACTGTCATGAAAAATTGCTATAAATCCTTGCTGATGGTACCATGGTCCCTCCGGGATATTGGAGGTATCGGGAGAGGGCACCGGGAAGGCGGACAGGGGGATGACCGGGGAGCCGGGGAGAGAAGGAGAGTAAGGAGGATTGGGGCGGGGATTCGCACCCGAAGGAAGGGTCAGGCTATGGAAAGGAAAACCGCGGGATCAGAGGCAAGGTAATCGGAGAGAGCTGCAGGGTTGTAGACATAGTTCTCGTGATCCCTGAGAATGAGATACTGGATCAGGATCCTGGAGCGAAGCTCATGGTGAAGCTGGGTGCTGTGGTGAGGGTATGGGATGAGTGCTTGCTCCATGGGTGCTGACCCTTCCTGGTGGGGCGGATGTGCCCGCAACACCTAATTATCACCCAAACTATTTATAGATTGTGAAACTTCATTGGCATTATATTTGCTTTGATATCTATAATAACTACTGCAACTGTTCCATTATGCAATAAGGGCACGTTAAACCATTTAATCGCTCTGGAGAATACCTGTTCACCAAGTATGGGGAGTGGTGGTCCGCAGGATCGGCAGGAGGCGGAGTCAGGAGATTCGGGAGAGAAAGGGAGGGATTCGGCTCGAAACGCAGATTCAGGGGAGCATCAGGCCCTGCCAGGGATCGTAGGAGTAGTACTCCGAGAGGGCCGAAGGATTATATACATAGTCGCTATGGCTCTGGAAAAAGGAATACTGGATCTGGATCAGGGAACGGAGCTCCTGGGGGGTCTGAACACCGCTGGGAGGGGCCGTCAGTTCACCAGGTGCCGGGATGATGAGGGATGGCAGTTCTGCATGCAGTACTGCCTGGCAATACGACTCCTCGTGCATTACCCATAATTTCTCATATACAGGTACATGAACTTTGTTCCCTGCATGTGCGGGAAACGAGATCATGGAGGGGCACGCTGGGGGTGGGACCCGAAGGGTCACGGAAGGAACCGGCCCGGCACCCACGCTCTTTGGAGAGCCTGGCCTGCGGATGCCTCAGCCCGGATTTGAACCGGGGACAGCCAGATCTTCAGTCTGGCGCTCTCCCAGTCTGAGCTACTGAGGCGTGATCTGAACTCTGGATCCTTCGGGGTAAAAAACTCATCGGTCATTCCATGGGCCCGCACGGGATGACCATTCTTATCATGCCG
>JAJRDC010000130.1 GCA_028678635.1 Methanomicrobiales archaeon | reverse complement strand
TGTCCCCGACGCCCAGCGCGGTGCCGTACACCAGCCACTCTCCCCACATGGAGAGGTCTGCAGGCGCGTACTGCCGCATCAGGGCCAGGTCAGAGAGGAACCTGGTAAAGGCATCCCACTGCAGCTTCTCCTGGTAGTAGTTGTCCTTCCAGCGGCCGAAGAGGGTCGAGGGGAAGGCCCAGGCCACCGCGCACTCGATGACGGCGGCGATCCCCAGGAACACCGCCGGGATGAGGAGGCTGCCTGCCTGGGACACGAGGACCAGCACAAGGATCGCGATACCGGCCACGATCGCCGAACCGAGGAGCAGGGGGACCACCCGGGGCCGCCCATCGATAACGAAGCGGGAGGCAACGGCCCGGTCGGGCTGCGTGGTGAGCCCGTCCAGGGAGGCCTTCAGCCGCAGGACCTCGGCCTCCTTCAGGCGGTCGGTCTGCGCCGCGTTGGCCATGGCCTGGAAGGATCCCGTGCGGACCACATCGCCATGGCCGGTGTTCCGGAGGAAGTTGATCACCCGCTGCTCGTAGGGATCATTGACGGTGGTTTTCAGGACCCGGATCTCCAGGTCCGGGGCACGGTCCTTCCCCAGGCTCGATATCCCTGCCAGGACTCCTCCCGCAGGTTTCGGTGCCTCTTCACCGGTTTCCCGGATCTGGAGGATCTTCCGGCGATGCAGGTCCAGGATCGTGGCATAGAGGCCGTTCGCATCAAAGTCCAGGGCATCCCCGCGGAAGACCAGGTTCACCACCCAGGGGGGAACCATCCGGTCCGGGATGACGGAGAGGTACTCCGGTGCCACCGCGGCCGCCTCCTGCCCGTACCGCCTCCAGACCAGGTAGAGGAGGAACGGGATGCCGAGGGCCAGCAGCATCCCGAGGCCGAGCAAAAGCACCCCGATATAATACGGGATGCTCCAGATCCAGCTGGCCCACGCCGTCTGCCCCTGCACATCGGCAACCGCATTGGGGAACCCGCGAATGCCATCTGTGTACGCCCGGGTGGCCACAATTTCGTATCCCAGCACCTCGTCGCTCCCGGCGGTCCCGGTGATCTGGTAGGTACTGTCCTGCCGTACCGCTGACAGGAACGGCGGGTAGGGATAGACCTTTTTCACGCCGTCGGACGGGAAGGTGAGGGACACGATCCGGTAGGGCACGTGGGCATCCGCGAGCCGCAGGTTCAGGTGGCTGCTCTCGGGGTCGTACTCGATGGGTGGGTGAAGGAGGAAGGTATACCGGACGGTATAGGTCCCGGCAGGGAAGTACGACGGGTTGGCAATTCCCACCTCGTTGGGCTGCGCAAGGTACTGCAGGTCCCCGAGCGCCGATCCACCGCCGGGTACCGGGGAACCGGCCGGCTGGTCCGAGGTCCAGATCCGGCCCGCGTCATCCTTCGCGTACCCGATGGTACCTGCCGGGGGATCCATGCCAACGAATTCCACAGAGGGCTGGTCCAGGAACCCGAACGAGAGCGGGACTTCCCAGGTGCGGTACAGCATCCGGTAGGTGTTCGCGGCCTTCACGTCGTAGGTATAGGTCTCGGTGAGGGTTCCGTCCGGTGCCAGGGCCGCGCTGTACCGGTCCACGACCAGGTTCCCCTCGAACAGCGGGGGCAGGAGGAATACGGCGATGGCCGCGAGGATACCGATCGCGAGGGTGATCGCTACGAGGGTGGTGATCTGCCTCTGCTCGCTCACGAAAAATGCCCCTCTAGAACTCGACCTTCGGAGGCGTGGCGATCGCTTCCTCGAACTGCAGGTACTCCAGCTTCAGGAGGCCCATGATGCTTCCGACGAAGTTGGACGGGATCGTGTCCATCATGGTGTTGAAGGACTGGGCGATGTTATTGTAGGTATAGCGCTGCCGTCCGATCTCCTCTTCCAGGGACTTCACCGAGTCCATGAGGCTCATCACCGTGGTGGAGGTCTTCAGGTCAGGGTAGGCCTCTGCGGTGGCGATGAGCGTCCCCAGGAGGGCGCGGGACTCCCGCTCGATGGTATTCAGTTCCCCGGGGGTGCCTTTCAGGACACTGGCCCGCATCTGGGTGACCTTCTCCAGGGTCTCCTTCTCGAACCTGGCATAGCTCTTGACGGCCCCGAGGAGCTGCTCGATCATGTCCAGCCGCTTCTTCATGGCGACACGGATCTGGCCGAGGGTTGCCTCGGCAGCGTTCTTGTAGGTATAGAACCGGTTGTAGATCCCGATGAACCACAGGATCAGGCCGATGATGACGATGACGATGACGGCGAGGATCAGCAGACTGACGATATCCAACAGACTCACCACTCTCCCGGTTGGGGGTCTGGGATAATAAAACTGAAGATAAAACTGAGGAAGAGCCGGCGCTGTCAGAACCTGCGGCCGGAATTCTGCCCGCTCGCAGGTATACGGCGGAAATCCTGTATGCTCACCGGTTTTCCTGGCTCCCGCCAGCCGGGGGCATGGCCGGCGGGGTGATCCCGGCCTCCGGCTCCAGCGGGATGATCAGCCACGCGGCCAGGTACAGGAGGATCCAGACAAGGAACAGGGCCCCTCCCGCCAGGGAGAGCAGGGTCAGGAGGATCAGGGCGAGCCGGACAAGGGAGGGGTCCACGTCAGCTGCCACCCCGATTCCCCCGCAGACACCGGCCAGCACCCTCTCCTTTCGGGATCGGTACACGCGCTGCATACTGAG
>JAJRDC010000068.1 GCA_028678635.1 Methanomicrobiales archaeon | reverse complement strand
GTACCGGATCACGACCACGTCCCCTTCCTTCACCTTCCGGGAGAGGATCGACTCCATGGCCGCGTCCTCGCCGTCGAAGACCCGGGCGGGCCCCCGGTGCTTCCACATCGATTTCTCGACGGCGGCTGCCTTCACCGCCGCGCCATTGGGGGCAAGGCTTCCCCTGAGGATGCGCAGGCCCCCCGCGGGGAATACCGGCCTGTTCAGGGGCCGGATCACCTCCGCGTCCCGGACGCTCCCGCTGCCAGCGATGGTCAGGATGGACCGGCCGGAGACCGTGGGGTTCTCTTCAAGCAACCCCCGGAGCCGGGAAAGGATGGCCGGGATACCGCCGGCCCGGTGTAGGGCGAGCATTGAGTGGGGCCCTGATGGCTGCATGAACGACAGGTGGGGGATGGCTTCGCCGATGCAGGAGAAGTCATCGAGGGTCAGGGGAACTTTCGCTTCCGCGGCCAGGGCAAGGAGATGGAGCACCGTGTTGGTGGAACCTCCGAGGGCCATGTCCACCCGCATGGCGTTCCGGAGGCTCCGTTCGTTCACGATCTGGCGCGGGGTGACATCCTCCCGGACCAGGCCCACGACGCGTTCGCCGGTCTCCCGTGCGAGCCGGAGCTTGGCCGCGTCGACGGCCGGTGTCGCAGCGCAGCCAGGGAGGGACATCCCCAGCGCCTCGGTGATGCAGGCCATGGTATTGGCCGTGTAGAGCCCCTGGCAGGACCCGCAGCCGGGCATGGCGCAGCACTCCAGCTCTTCCAGCGCTGCCTCGGTCATGCTGCCCCCGGCCACCTTTCCCACCGCCTCGAAGACATCGATCAGAGACCGCTCCTTTCCCTCCAGGTAGCCGGGGAGCATCGGGCCGCCGGTCAGGAGGATCGTGGGGATGTTGCACCGGACAGCCGCCTGGAGCATGCCGGGAACAATCTTGTCGCAGGTGCCAATACAGACCAGACCGTCGAACCGGTGGGCCTCGGCCATCAGCTCGACAGAGTCGGCGATATTCTCCCGGGACGGGAGAGAGTACCGCATGCCCTGGTGGCCCATGGCGATCCCGTCGCAGATGCCGATGACCCCGAACTCGAAGGGGACGCCGCCCCCGGCGGCCACGCCCTCCCGGACCCGCTCGGCCAGGCTGCGCAGGTGCACGTGCCCGGGCACGATCGTGTTGAATGCATTCGCAATGCCGATGAAGGGCCGATCCATCTCGTCAGCGGTCAGTCCCAGCGACCGCAGGAGCGAGCGGTTGGGCGCCCGCTGGTATCCCCTGGTTACTTCTTCGCTCCGCACAGGTTCTCCTCCCTCCAGAGTTTCACCACGTCCCCGATAACGATGACGGCCGGGGGCCGGACACCCCTCGCCCGTGCTCGCTCCGCGATATCTCCCAGGATCCCGGCGGTGACCCGCTGGTCCGGCTGCAGGCCCTGCTCGATGACCGCCACCGGTACGGTCGGCGCCATGCCGTGGGCCTGGAGCTGGGCTGCGATGGACGGTAGCTGCCGGACCCCCATCAGGATCACAATCGTCCCGGGGGACGCCGCCAGCTGCTTCCAGTCCATAGCCGATGAGTCCTTGGATGGGTCCTCGTGGCCGGTGACAAAGGTCACCTGGGAGGCATACCCCCTGTGGGTCACGGGGATCCCGGCGCATCCCGGGACGGCGATGGCGCTCGTCACCCCCGGTACCAGCTCGACAGGGATCCCGTGGTTCCGGAGGGCCTCCAGTTCCTCACCGCCCCGGCCGAAAAGGAACGGGTCGCCCCCCTTGAGCCTGACCACCCGCTTCCCCTCCCGTGCCTTCCGGACCATCGTCTCCTCGATCTCCCGCTGCTCCATTGTGTGCCGGGACCCGGACTTGCCGCAGTCGATCCGCTCGGCCCCGTCCGGGATCATCCGGACGATCTCCATGGCCAGCTGGTCGTAGAGGACGACATCGGCTTCCTCCAGCACCTCCTTCGCCCGGAGCGTCAGCAGGTCCCGGCTGCCCGGCCCTGCTCCCACCAGGTACACCTTTCCCGTCATGGTTCATCTACCCCTGATCCAGCCGGTGCCATGGCGATGAGCTCCTTTGCCCGGTCCCTGAGGATCTCTCCCTGATGCCGGGCCTCCTCCGGTGTCGCCACGTCCACCTCCAGCCGTTCCGTGCGGGAGCCGTCCGGCGAAAGGACCTCGGCGACCAGGTGGCCCTGCCGGCAGTAGATCCCCATCGGCGTGGCACAGCCGCCCCCCACCGCCTCCATCACCGCCCGCTCCAGGGTCACGTCCCGCCGCGTGGGCGTGTGGTCGATGCAGGAGAGCGTGATGAGGGTGGCCGGATCGTCCCGGCAGACCACCGCCACCGCCCCCTGGTTGGCCGCCGGGATAAAGCGTTCCGGAGGGAGACGGTGGCCCCGGAGGGTGATGCCCAGGCGCCTCATGCCGGCCTCGGCAAGCACGATGGCATGGTAGTCACCCGCCAGGAGCCGGCGCACCCGGGTGTCAACATTGCCCCGGAGCACCCTCACCTCCACCTTCGGATCGTGCCGCAGGATCTGGGCCTTCCTGCGGGTGCTGGAAGTTCCCACCACCGTCACGTCCGCGATATCGGTGGAGAGCGCCAGGAAATCGGCCGGGGATTCCCGGGGCAGGACCGCGATGGTGGTGACACCTTCAGGTCGCCGGGCCGGGATGTCCTTCATGCTGTGGACTGCGGCGTCGATCTCGCCCGAGAGGATGGCATCGTCAAGGGCCCGGACAAAGACCCCCTGCCCGCCGATCTCGTGGAGCGGGACGCCTGTCACCTCGTCCCCCTTCGTCCGGATGATGGAGGTCTCCACCTCCACCCCCTGCGCTGCCAGCGCTCGGCAGGCCGTCTCGGCCTGGGCCAGGGCAAGGCGGCTCCCCCGGGTCCCTATCCTGAGAGGCATGACGCGTACTCCCCCGCAATGGCCTGGATCTCCTCCTCGCCATGGGCTGCGGAGAGGAAATTGGTCTCGAACTGCGACGGGGGGAGGAAGATCCCTGCCCGGAGCATCCCTTCCCAGAAGGACCGGAAGGCCGCGGTATCACACTCCTTTGCCTGGCGGTAATCCCGGGGCGGGGAGGAACGGAAGAAGTACTTGAACATGGATCCCAGTCTGACAAAGGAGCCCGTTGCAGACCGGGGGACCGATTCCCCGATGGCCCTGGCCCCCTCTTCCATCCGACGGAAGAGAGAGGGGTCACGGTGGAGGATCCGCAGCGTGGCGAGGCCCGATGTGAGGGAGAGGGGATTCCCGTTGAAGGTCCCTGCCTGGTAGACCGGACCTGCAGGGGCCACGAGGGACATGATCTCCCGCCGCCCTCCCAGGGCGCCGATGGGGAGCCCGCCGCCAATGATCTTCCCGAAGGTGGAGAGGTCGGGTTTCACGCCACACATCCGCTGGGCACCTCCGATCCCGACCCGGTACCCGGTGATGACCTCGTCAAAGATCAGGAGGACGCCGTGCTCACGGGTGATGGACCGGACCTGGGCCAGGTACTCCTTTTCCGGGAGGATGGGCCCGATGTTCCCCATCACCGGTTCCAGGATCACGGCGGCCACATCGGCATTGGCAGTGAGGATCGCCGACAGCGCCTCCACGTCATTGAACGGCACGGAAAGGGTGTGACGTGCCACGTCGGGAAGGACGCCGGCGGAGTCCGGCACCCCCAGGGTGGTGGCCCCGGAGCCGGCCTTCACCAGCACAGCGTCGTGCGCGCCGTGGAATCCCCCCTCCGCCTTGACAATGTCCTGTTTCCCCGTGAACCCCCGGGCAAGGCGCAAAGCCGACATGGTGGCGTCCGAGCCGCTGGAGACAAACCGGATCATATCGACGGAGGGGTGGTCGGCGGTGATGAGGCGGGCCAGCTCCAGCTCATGGAGCGAGGGGGTGCCGTACACCCACCCCTCACGGAGCTGGGCCGCAAGGACCTTTCTCACCTCCGGGTGGGTATGGCCCAGGATCAGGGGCCCGTAGGCCATGCAGCAGTCGATGAGGGTCGTTCCCTCCACCGTGGTAAGGCGGGCGCCTGACGCCTTCTCCGTGTAAAACGGGTACGGGGAGATGGCCCGTACAGGGCTCGAGACCCCGCCGGGCATCAGGTTCCTGGCTTCGGCGAAGAGCTCACTCGATTTCACGCAGCCACCCCGCGGCCTGCCGCGCAAAGTAGGTGATAACCAGATCCGCACCCGCCCGCCGGATACAGGTGAGGGTCTCGATGACTGCCTCCCGCTCGGAGAGCCAGCCCTGGGCCGCGGCCGCCCGGATCATGGCATACTCCCCGCTCACCTGGTAGGCGGCGACGGGAAGGCCGTGGACACGGAGGGCCGGGATCAGGTCCAGGTAGTACCCGGCCGGTTTCACCATCAGGATGTCCGCACCCTCCGCCGCGTCCAGGGCCGACTCCATCAGCGCCTCGCGGGCGTTCCCCACGGGAAGCTGGTAGCTGGACCGGTCCCCGTCCCGGCAGCCCGAATCGGCGGCCTCCCGGAAGGGGCCGTACAGGCTGGAGGCAAACTTGCTGGAGTACGACATGATGAGCACGTCCTCGTGTCCCCCGTCATCCAGCCCGTCCCGGAGGGTCATGACCACGCCGTCCAGCATGGAGGAGGGGGCCACGATGTCGGCCCCCGCGTCCGCGTGGGAGAGGGCTATCCGTGCCATCAGGTCCAGGGAGGCATCGTTCAGGAGCTCGGTCCTGCCCTTTACCTGGCCCAGGATCCCGCAGTGGCCATGGTCCGTGTACTCGCAGGCGCAGACATCGGTCGCGAGGGTGAGATCCGGCACCTCCTCCCGGATGGTATGGAGCGCCCGGGGGATGATCCCGTTCGGGTCGTACGCCGACGTGGCCTCCGCGTCCTTCTTCTCCGGTATGCCGAAGAGGAGGACCGCGGCGATCCCCAGGTCACGGAGTTCCCCGGCCACAACGGGGAGGGACGAGAGGGGGAGACGGTCCTGCCCGGGCATGGCGGCTAGGGGGGTCGGGCGCCGGATCGTCTCGTCCACAAACAGGGGGGCGATCAGGTGTTCAGGGCGCAGCTGGGTCTCGGCGAAGAGGCGCCGGATCCCCGGGCGCCGGAACCGTCTCATTCGTCTCTCGGGAAACATATCTTCTCACCTTCGGTGATTGCACGGACAATGGATTCGGCAAGGACGATCTCCCCGTGCTCGGCGCATTCCCGGATGGAGATGGTGGCATCGGAGAGGAGTTTCTTTACGATCACCCGGGTCAGGTCGTCCAGGATTTCGGCGGTACGTGGGCTGTCGTCGCCCAGCCGGTGGAGGGCCCGGTCCCGCTCCCGGGTCCGGATCGCCTCCGCCCAGGTATAGAGGACCGACAGGGTGTCGTCCGCGGCCGCCCGGTTCACGAGCGCAGCGAACTGGGGAACCTCGTCGGTGACAAAGGCCAGGGCACGCTCAGCCTCCTCCAGCCGGGACTTCCGGGCCTGCTCGCTCACCGACCGGAGGTTGTCGATAGTAAAGAGGCTCACCCCCGGTATCCCCGCGGCCTCCTCCTCCACGTCCCGGGGCTGGGCGATATCGATGAGGACGAGAGGCCTCGGGCTTCGGTCCGTGGGCCACTGCCGCTCCTTCATGGCAGCGGCGAGGCCGTCACGGTGGATGATGGGGTGGGGCGCCGAGGTGCAGGAGATGACCACGTCCGAGAGGGCGATGTAGTGGTACAGGTCCTTCAGGTACACCGCCTTCCCGCCGATCTTCTCCGCGAGGGTGACGGCCCGCTCGTAGGTCCGGTTGGCAACGTAGATGGCGGTCAGGTCCTTCTCCATGAGGGCTTTTGCGACAAGCATCCCCATCTCGCCGGATCCGACCACCAGGATGTGCTTCTGCCGCAGATCCCCCAGGAGCTGCTCTGCCAGGATCACGGCGGCGGATCCGATGGAGACCGCCCCCCGGTTGATCCGGGTCAGCTCCCGGACCCGGATCCCGGCATGGACCGCTTTATCGATGCAGAGGTCCAGCACCGGCGAGGAGGCCCCCGCGTCCCGGCTTGCCGCTGCCGCCTCCTTCAGCTGCCCGAGGATCTGGTCCTCTCCCACGATCATGGAATCGATACCGGCGGCCAGCTCCAGCAGGTGCCGGAGCACGGCCTCCCCTTCCGTCACCTGGTATCCCTTCTTCCCCCGGGCCCTGAGGAATCCCTCCAGGGCGGCGCCCGTCCCCTGGACCAGCAGTTCCACCCGGTTGCAGGTCTGGAGCAGGATCACGCCCCGGAACTGCTCCCGTGCCGTCCGGAGGAACTCCGGCCCTTCAGGCAGCCGGGCCGCCTCCAGCTCCGGGACCGTGGCGTCATGGTGGGAGACGGAGGCGAGGGCCAGGTCCACGAACAGGTTACCGGCCATGGAGGTACCTCCCTTCCACAAGCGCCCATGCCCGGTCCCCATCCCGGTTCGCCGTGTCCCAGACCTCCCGGTCGGCCAGCATCTGCCCGAGGATCTCCTGCCGCATGGCCTGCTCGGGAATCCGCTCCTTCAGCTCGGTCCGGAGCCGGTCTGTGAGCTCGATCATGGGATCCAGCCCGGGGTACTCTGCCTCGAAACGTTCCCGCAGGAAACGGGCCATGCCCGGGGCCTTCCCGAACGTGGTAATGGCAACGGCGTGGTGCACTCCTTTCGTAACCGCAGGGAGAACCACGTCCCCCGGTGTGCCCTTCGCATTGTTGAAGTGGATGCCTGCTCTCCGGCATATCTTCCCGATACGGTCATTGAGCACCGCATCGTCGGTAGCGGCCACCGCCAGGAATGCCCCTTTCAGGATGCCTGCCAGGTCCCTGTCTGACACTTCCTTCAGATCCTTAGAGATCAGCCGGACCTGGAGGGCATCGAACTCCGGTCCAAAGGACCGGGAGACCACCGTCACCTCTGCTTCGCCCAGGAAGAACGCAGCCTTCCTGGCACCCACCGGTCCCCCTCCGAAGATCACCACCCGTCTCCCGGAGAGGTCCAGCACCAGGGGCACCATCGGTACCTGTATCGGTTCGCCCTGAAATTAAGGTGTTGGATTCTGCGGGCAAAATGGCGCTGGTTTTCGCGGAATATCAGGTTGCAGCAGTCGGGACCCTGAAAAGAGAGAAT
>JAJRDC010000324.1 GCA_028678635.1 Methanomicrobiales archaeon | reverse complement strand
ACTTCACGCCGGAAGAGGATGTCCTCCGGAAGGCCCTCTGCCTGCTGCCGCCGGAGTACATGGAGCGGTAAACACCTCGATTCCCAGTCCGGGAGAAAGAGTGAAAGGCAGATCAGGATAGCCGCCACGAGACGGATCCGGTCCTGCAATCCACAATATCCTCAAACCGTCGGAACCCTGCAAGTTCCCACGCGGGATCGTTCACCGGGCAGAACCGGACCGTGGCATTCTCCACCAGCAGGTGATCGGGGACCTCGAAGACCAGCAGGCCGCCGCCTTCGGTAAGCCCCTCAACCATTTCGGGATGGTAAAGACTTCCCACCGTCGTCAAGAACAGACCGTTCTCCGAACGGAACCGGCCAGGATCCATGGCACCGATGCAGAGAGACCCTTCACAGAGAGAGAAGGATGTGGTTAGGGGCGTCATGAACGGTATCTGCCCGGCCTGCTGAGAGGGAGTTGCGGAAACCTGCGGCCGGATACTCACATCGACAAGGACAAACCGGAAGCCCGGGGCGGCGTCCATCCGGGTGAGCGAGGTGTTCTCATTCCCTGACTGGTAGGACAGCGAGCGGTACTCTTCGCAGTAGTCCAGGGATACCCTGACGGTCTGGTTTCCGGTTGCATCGGCCGATATGTTCTCCTCTCCGAGGAAGTACACATTCGGGGCGGTCGGGTGGGAAGCGGGCAGAGACTCTCCTTCCCCGCTGTCAGCAGGTCCCCCTGCTGTCTGCCCGGCCCCTGGATGGTCATCGTTTCCCTTGAGGTATGTGTCCAGAACCACCTGCTTCCTGCCATCTTTCATGGTGACGATAACGATCACATGCACCTGTCCGGAACCTTCTGCGCCGAACCGGGTCCGGTTCCCCGGTTCAGGGGGATACAGTTCATCAGGCCCGGGATAGGTCATCGATGTACCGGGCGTGGAGAGTCCGGGTTCACCGAAGCTGATCACATAGCCCGCCACTAGGTCGTTATCCGGGCCTCCCTGCCAGGTCACCGAGAGGGTATCTCCCTGCAGTTCTGCCGTGGCAGCGACGGTTGCGTGATGGAAAGGATCATAGGGGGGTGTAGTCACGATGAGAAACACGAGGACGGTCATGATACTGATCACGACAAGTGCGCAGGCAATCACCCCTGCAAGGATGATACGGAGATCGCGTGCGTCGCGGTGGGCAGGCGTACGGTAGGCGACCCGAGTTCCGGCGAGCACGTCGTGGAGCCCCCGCTTCCCGACGATGAATCCTGCGGCGAGCAGCCCGATCCCGAGGAGGAGGAACAAGAGGACGGGTAAATATTCCGGATTGATAATGCCGAGGAACATCTCCGCATCCCGTGAGAATCGGGGAAGGCCGCCCGCCATACCGAAGGTAATACCTATAAATCCGATTCCCAGGGGAACAAGGTAGATCCACTTGGCATAGAACCTGCCGATGGCCCGTATCACGGCGATCCGTTTTCCCTCAGGGTCTGTCACCACGAGGCCCAGGAGTCGTTTCCCGAGAGTTGCCTGCCATGCGGACGATTCGAGCAGGGAAAAATAGAGGGGTGGAGTAAGTAAGGTCAGGAGAATAACCCAGGGAGTGGAGAAGAACGCGATTTCAAATGACAATGGTCCTTCTAATAAAAAGAGCAGGTAATATCCAATGAAACCCAAACCCAGGAAAAAGAACGGAATTAAGAAAAAACCGAAGTTTATTGTGGGCAGAGTGCCTGGGAAAACTGGATCCAGCATGTGCACGAGGATATTGAGAACAACCATGAGGAAGTAGAGGATTGCCACATCGATGGTGACCGCCCCGAGCCGGACCCAGAACCCTGCCGGGGGATGAGGTCTGTTTGCAGGGTTTGCCGTCAGGTTCGTTCCTGCGGCAGGAAATCCATGTTCTTGGCCCCGGGTGCCGGGGACATTACCAGGTGGGTTGGGGGTACCCGCCATACCAGTTTGTTGGTATTGTATTCACATTAATCCTGTTATGTAAAAAAGTGTTTCTATTTAACACTGGAGGAAACGATAAGGCCTAACGAGCGATATCCTGGCTGATCCGGACCCATGAAGAACCACGTACCTGTATTCCATCCCATCCAGAGTGCTCTTCTCCTGATCCGTCGACCGGGAAACGGGAAACTGCCCCGGCAGTGAAGGGTCAGGCGCACCGGACCACGCGCAGAAACGTAAAAAGGAGAATGGGTGAGAAGGTAGCTCTCTGAGCCCTGGCCGGGCTCTCACTGTCCCTTCCCTTCGGTTTCCTTCTTCTCCGGCCGGTGGAAGGTCTCCTGGAGCACGATGTCCTGGACATCGGGGAAGTACTCGAAGATCTCCTGGACGACCCGGCTCCGCCAGAGGAGCCAGCGCCGGTCATAGTTGATGGCCGGTGGAAGGAAGATCGTGATGGTGGATCCATCCTCCTTCACCTCCATCTCGCGCTGGGTGTAGAGATGGATCAGGCCGGCGATCTTCTCCTCCGCGGTCTGTGCAATTTTTTCCACCCTGTATGTGTAGGTGATGGTCTTTCCGGCAAGGGGGTGGTTGAAGTCCACGATGGCCCGCCGGCCAATGAGATTTACCACTGTCCCCTCCCGGCCCTCCAGCTCCACCTGCATCCCCATGCGGGGCTTCTCCGGGAACTTGGCGATGGAGACTGACTCCATCCGGGTGTCGTCGTGGGGGCCGAAGGCCTTCTCGGCAGGGACCTCCACCTCGCCGCTGTCACCCTCTTCCTTGCCGACAACGGCATCGTCAAGGCCGATGACCACGTGCCGGGATCCCACGCGGATCATCACGGGCCCGTAGGCGGCGGACGGGTTGTGGATCCCTGCCTCCTTCGCCGTTACCTCGTCGGTGGTATCAAAGATACGGTCATCCACCTTCCCCGTGTAGCTGAGTCGGATGAAATCGCCTTCTGCTATGGTCATATCTAGTACCTGACTATAATACAGGGCGGGAAGGGGATTTATAGGCACCGTTCACCCGCAGGAATATTTCCAAAGGTTCACTTCATCCGGGCGGTACCCTTCCGGAGGGAGTGGTCATCATGCTGGAGATCGAGGCCAAGATCCGGGTGGGCGCCCTGGAACCGGTGCGGGTACGCCTCCGGGCGCTGGGGGCGGAGCACCTGGGGATGCGGGTGGAACGGGATGCGTACTACAATGCCCCTCACCGGGACTTTGCCGAAACAGACGAAGCCCTCCGGGTCAGGTACTCGGAACCGGTTCCGGCCGCCGGGATGGCCCCGGCGCCCGCAGTGCCCCCTGTCCTCACCTACAAGGGTCCCAAGCTCGGCGGCGGGGGGCCCAAGTCCCGGGAGGAGATCTGTGTCACCGTGGCAGAGGGGGATCTCCTGGAGCAGGTGCTGGAGCGGCTGGGATTCCGGCGCACCGCCATTGTCGTGAAGGAACGGGACCTGTACCGGGTGGAGAGGTTCACCATTGCCCTGGACACCGTGGAGGGTCTGGGAACGTTCATCGAGATCGAGGCACCCATGGGGCTCCCCCGGGCCGAGGCGGTCCGGAGGATCACACAGATATCAGAAACGCTGGGGGTGAGGGGAGAATCCCTGTCCCTGTCCTACCTGGAGATGCTGCTCTCTAAAGAGAAAGGATCTTGATCGTGATGTCCCGGGGCTCATCGCCCAGCTGGATCAGGGCGCAGTGACCCTCGCTCGCGGGACCGGGGTTCACGATCTTCACCCCGTCCACTTCCATCTCGCCCCGGTCATCGTGGATGTGGGCGGTGCAGACCAGGTCGAAGTGCTTCATGAATTTCCGGAGGGCCGGGCTCCCCACGTGGGCCCCGTCCACCCGGTCCAGCGTCCCCTCCGGGGGGGCGTGGGTGATGAGGATATTGTGGACGTTCTTCTCCAGGTGGGCGGTGATCTCAGAGAGGATCTCCTCGATCTGCTCCTCGGTGAGTTCGAACGGCGTTCCGAAGGGCGTCTTGTTGGACCCTCCAATCCCCGTGAGGGTCACCTTTCCTATCGTCATGGTGGCGCCATGGAGGCAGACGGCGCTGGAATCCTCGAGCACGTCCAGGATATCCTTTGGATCGCAGTTCCCCGGCACCGCGAAGACGGGGACATCGATCCGGTCCAGGAGATCGGGCACCAGGTCCACCGGCCCGTTCTCGGTGATATCCCCGGAGATAACGACCAGGTCGGGTTCGAGCGAGAGAAACGAGTCCAGTTTCCCGAACTGGCCGTGAAGATCTGCAAGCTGCAGAATCTTGATCATGGTGATATATCGGAACCTG